>JARIEI010000004.1 GCA_029256845.1 Ruminococcus sp.
CCGGAATTATTGAAAAGCTTTGACACAGAAGAGCAGGCTATGGAATTTTTAAAAGCCAAGGAAACGACAGCAACAAAGGTTAGATGCAATCTTTTTGCAGTCGCTGAATACTATTTGACAGAAGAGGAATGGAATGAAGATCTCGAAGAGTTCCAACCAGGAGACATGATTGCAGCCAGTGATGTTTTTCAAGCAAAGCTTTCTGCAATGCGTGAAGTCGGAAAAATTCCATATATTGCAGATGGTGAAGCGTGCGATCGTTCGGAATTGATGGACGGGAAAGAGTTAACAGACGGATCAGCAATCTTTTTTCCAGTCACAGAAGAGGAAGGGTTGATGTATGAATATACTGTTATTGAAAAAGATGAAAATGATTCTAGTCATGATTTGATAAAAATTAATAGTGTTAAGAGATTAAAAAATATGTAATTAAATATATGATTTCTATGCATAAGTGGATGCATGGAACAACTAAAAGGGGTTAGTGTTTGAATTATTATTTAGGCACCAACTCTTTTTTTATGCAAAAAATTACTTGCTTAATCCAATAGAATATCTTATTATTAGAAATATAAGGCACAATTCAATGCAAATAGTAGAAAGGAAAATTAAATGGAAAATTCAAAGGAAAATTCAAAAACAAGTGAAGCTTTAAAGAGAGCTATAAAAAAATATGATGAAAAGTTTGAGAGAGTGAATTGCAGGTTTCCAATCGGGACAAAAGATAGAATAAAGGATATAGGGTACACCTCCATCAATAAATTTATTATTGCGGCTGTTGAAGAAAAATTAGAACGAGAAGAAAAATCATTATAATAATAGCTGTTAAACATTTAAATTGAGAAAGAAATCCTTAAAAAAGGACTTTTGCATCACATACACACACATTAATATGCGAGGGGAAATTATGGGAAAATGTTATAATCACGTTAAAGAATACGACAGAATTCAAATAGAAGCATTATGGAATGCTGGTATGTCAATTACAGAGATTGCATTACAGTTAGGATTTTCATATCCTACCATTTGGAGAGAAATTAATGTGAGAGGAACATATACGCATCGTAATACAGACTGGACAGAATCAAAGAAATATAGTTCTGACTTGTCCCAAGAAAAATGCAACAAAAATAAAAAAATGCATGGTAAAGAATTAAAGATTGGGAATGATTTAGAATTTATTTCATATTTTGAAAAGATGGTTTTAGAAAAAAAATATTCACCTGAAGCTATTCTTACTGATATTAAAGAGAAAAAACTGCATTTTAAAACAGAGGTCTGCTTGTCTACTCTATACAACTATATTCGTAACGGAATCTTTCTTAATTTAACAATGGAGAATCTTCCAATGCCACGCTTTCGAAAGAAAAAGAGCAGAGTGATTAGAAAACAAAAAAAAGCTAGCGTAGGAACAAGTATTGAGCAACGTTCGAAGGCTATAAATAATAGAGAAGAGTTTGGGCATTGGGAAATGGATAGTGTTGTAGGTCCTAGGGGTAAGTCTAAAAAGTGTTTTCTTGTTTTGACGGAAAGAAAATCATTAAAAGAAATAATTGAGCTGTTAAATAATCATTCTTCAACAGAAGTGGTTCGCGCATTAGATCGGTTGGAGCGAGAAATGGGAGAAAAGAAATTTAGAGATGTATTTAAATCTATAACTGTAGACAATGGAACAGAATTTTCGGATTTCATAGGACTACAGAGATCCCGCAGAAACAAGAAGTCACGAACAAAGGTATATTACTGTCACGCTTACAGCAGCTGGGAACGTGGAAGCAATGAAAATCAAAATAAGATGATACGAAGATTTTATCCTAAAGGTGTTAATTTTGATCATATTACAAGAAAACAAACAAAGGAGCTAGAATCTTGGATGAACCATTATCCACGTCCAAATTTTGGTGGAAAGACAGCTCAAGTTATGTATGAGCAATTTCAAAGACAAGAGCACCTCCAGGAGACGATATTTGCATAATTAAAAAAAAGAATAGAATTTTCAGACTTACTCTGGTAAGTCTTGTTGGTATGTCTTTTATTCCCTATTTAAAAATTTCTATCAAAATGTATTTCTGTAACCATTGGGTTTTATGGTTTTTTGCAGTACAAAAAAGGTGGAAATAAAAAAATAATTTTTTTATTCACTAAGTATTGACATTTACCCTGGCCGTCTTTTTAATTGTTACGCATTGCAAAGGATAGGCAAAATGTAGTATAATAAATAGAAACATGATGAGAAAGGAGCTATTATGGTTAGAAGAGAACTTCGTGAACATATATTTAAACTATTGTTCCAAATAGAATTTAATGAAATGAAGGAAATGCCAGAGCACGTTGAGCTATATCTTGATTGTCTAGAGAGTGCTTCCGATAGCGATAAAAAGTATATACGAGATAAATTTAATACGTTGTGCGAAAAAGTAGATGAGATCGATGCATTGATTAATACACATGCAACTGGTTGGAAAACATCTAGAATGAATAAAGTAGATTTGACTCTTTTAAGACTTGCGGTATTTGAGATGAAGTGGGATGAGGAAGTTCCTGTAAAAGTAGCGATCAATGAAGCAGTAGAACTTGCAAAAGTATTTAGTGGAGAAGAAGGACCAGCATTTATAAATGGTGTTCTTGCAAAACTTGCGGATTAAGATTAACAAAGGGCAGACTGGGCATTATGATACATAAGCAGTTGTTACTACGGATAAGGAGAATACAATGCAGAACGTATATACAGTAAAGCAGGTCAATGCCTACATTAAGAATATGTTTACACAAGACTTCATGTTAAACAGAATATATGTAAAAGGTGAAGTCTCAAATTGTAAATATCATACATCAGGGCATATATACTTTTCCTTAAAAGATCAGTCCGGTACCATAGCCTGCATCATGTTTGCAAGCTCACGGTCAGGACTTTCTTTTCGTATGCAGGAAGGACAACAAGTGATAGTTCTTGGAAGTATTAGTGTATACGAAAGAGACGGAAAATACCAGCTTTATGCAAAAGAAATCATATTAGATGGTGCAGGCCTTCTGTATGAAAAGTTTGAAAAATTAAAAAGAGATTTAGAAGAACAAGGATTTTTTGCGCCAGAATACAAACAGGCCATTCCGAAGTTTGTAAAAAAGGTTGGAATTGTAACAGCGCCTACGGGAGCGGCTGTTCGAGATATTATTAACATTGCAAGTCGACGGAATCCTTATGTTCAGCTTCTTTTGTATCCAGCTCTCGTACAAGGAGAGGGTGCGGCTAAAAGTATCGTAAATGGAATAAAACGATTGGAAAAAGAGGCTGTGGATGTCATTATTATAGGACGTGGTGGAGGTTCTATCGAAGATTTATGGGCATTTAACGAAGAAATTGTGGCTCGAGCAATTTTTGATTGTCAAATTCCGATTATTTCAGCGGTCGGACATGAAACGGATTATACCATCGCAGACTATGTTTCAGATTTACGTGCGCCAACTCCGTCAGCAGCAGCTGAACTTGCGGTTTATGAGTATATGGGAACTGCGGAGATTATGAAAGAGTATGAACGAAGACTTCGCAGAACTATGATTCAAAAAATTGGAATGACACGGCAGATTTCCGAGCAAAAAGAACTGAAATTAAAAATGGCCCATCCAAGACAAAAGCTAAATGAAAAGAGACAGAGGCTTGTTGATTTAGAACAACGAATTCAAATGGATTTTACAAAGTGTTTCCAGAGTCGAAAACACAAATTTGCAATTTATGTAGAAAAGATGAAAGGGCTATCGCCACTTGCAAAATTGAGTAGTGGATATTCTTATGTGGAAGATTTATCTCATAATAATTTAAAGTCTGTTAAGCAGGTTGCGTTAGAAGATCAACTACGAATTTACATGACAGACGGTATTGTAGATGCCACCGTTACACAGATAGAGGAGGTGACAGTAAATGAGTAATGAAAAAACAGATTCTTTAGAGACATTATTTGAAACTTTAGATGAAGTTGTTCAGAAATTAGAAAAAGAAGACATTACACTAGAAGAATCTTTTACACTATATCAACAGGGAATGGAATTACTAAAAAAATGCAATGAAACGATTGATGTTGTTGAGAAGAAGGTACAATTGCTCGATGAGAAAGGAGAATATCATGACTTTTAGAGAAGAACATCAAAAAAAAGCGGAAGATATTGAAAAACTATTAATCAGATATTGTCCAGAAAAAGAAGGATATCAAATGGATATCATGGATGCAATGGAGTACAATCTTTTGGCAGGTGGAAAACGGCTTCGTCCAATGCTGATGCAAGAGGTCTATCATCTTTTTGGTGGAAATGAAAAAATAATAGAGCCTTTTATGGCAGCTATTGAGATGATTCATACGTATTCTCTTGTTCATGACGATCTTCCGGCTATGGATAATGATGATTATCGAAGAGGAAGAAAGACAACGCACCTAGTATATGGAGAGGATATGGCAATTCTCACAGGTGATGCATTGCTTAATTACGCATTTGAAACAGCCGCGACAGCATTTGATCTTGCACCTGAAAGAAGTTTTTTAATTGGAAAGGCATTACAAGTTCTATCTAAAAAAGCAGGAATCTATGGTATGATCGGCGGTCAGGTTGTAGATGTAACATCAACAGGTAAACAAATCAACGAAGAGACTTTAGATTTCATATATAAATTAAAAACAGCAGCTCTGATTGAAGCAGCGATGATGATTGGAGCAATTCTTGCAGGTGCTTCTGATGAGGAAGTAAAAGTTGTGGAACATATTGCCGAAAAGATAGGACTTTCGTTCCAAATTCAAGATGATATTTTAGATGTGGAAAGTACATCTGAGATTCTTGGAAAACCAATTCGAAGCGATGAAAAAAATGAAAAGACAACCTATGTCACATGGACGGGGTTAGAAACGGCAAAGACGTTGGTGGAAGAAATGTCAAAAGAAGCAGTAGCGATGTTGGAAAGTCTTCATCCTTCCGATGATTTTCTTGAGCAATTACTGTTATCTCTCATTCACAGGGAGAAGTAAACTATAAAGGAGGTTCCTTATGATATTAGAAAAAATAAAAAAAGAAAATGATATCAAAAAACTGGAACCAGAAGAACTGGAATTATTAGCAGGGGAGATTCGAACATTTCTCATTGATAAAATTAGTTGTACAGGTGGGCACCTTGCATCAAATTTAGGAGTTGTAGAGCTTACTATGGCGCTACATCTTGTTTTTGATCTCCCAAAAGATAAATTGATTTGGGATGTCGGACATCAAGCATATACACATAAACTATTAACAGGAAGAAAAGCTGGATTTGATGAGTTGAGAAAGTATGGTGGCATGAGTGGGTTCCCAAAACGAAAGGAAAGTGCGTGCGATGCGTTTGACACCGGACATAGCTCTACTTCTATTTCTGCTGGACTAGGATATGTTGCAGCAAGACAGATTCAAGGAGAAGATCATCAGGTTGTTTCAATCATTGGAGACGGCTCTATGACTGGTGGTATGGCGTATGAAGCTTTAAACAACGCTTCACGTTTAAAGAGCAATTTTATCATTGTTTTAAACGACAACAATATGTCTATTTCAGAAAATGTAGGTGGTATGTCAAATTATTTAGATGGTATTCGCACTGCAAATGCTTACAAAGAATTAAAAAGAGGAGTCGAAGATACTCTTCTAAAAATTCCTGTACAAGGAGAAAAAATTGTACAGAAGATGAAGCGAACCAAAAGTGGAATCAAGCAGCTTGTGGTACCAGGTATGTTTTTTGAAGATATGGGAATTACCTATTTGGGGCCAGTGGATGGACATGATATCAACAAACTTCGAAAAGTTTTCAATGAAGCAAAAAAAGTAGATCATGCAGTTTTGGTACATGTACTAACGAAAAAAGGAAAAGGATATCAGCCAGCCGAAGAAAACCCAGCTCGTTTTCATGGGACAGGACCTTTTGTTGTTGAAACAGGAGAACCAAAGGTAGATCAAGTAAAAGACAGTTATACGGATGTGTTTTCAAAAGTATTGTGTGACATTGCTAGAAAGGATAAAAAAGTAACGGCAATTACTGCTGCTATGGCAGGCGGAACAGGGTTGGATCGATTTCAGAAACATTTTCCAGATCGATTTTATGATGTAGGGATTGCAGAAGAGCATGCGCTTACCTTTGCTGCTGGAATGGCAGCAGGAGGATTAAAGCCAGTAGTTGCACTCTATTCTTCCTTTTTACAAAGGGCATATGATCAGGCAATACACGATATTTGTCTTCAAAATCTCCCAGTTGTTCTTGCAGTGGATCGAGCAGGACTAGTTGGAAGTGACGGAGAAACCCATCAGGGAGTTTTTGACTTATCTTTTCTTTCCTCCATACCAAATATGACAGTGATGTCACCAAAAAACCGTTGGGAATTGGCAGATATGCTTCGTTATGCTGTAGACTTTGAATATCCAATTGCTTTGCGTTACCCAAGAGGAGAGGCATACGAAGGACTTTCAGAATATCGAGCGCCAATCAAATACGGAAAAGGTGAATTGATTTGTGAGGAAAGAGATATCGCAATCTTATTTGTCGGACATATGGCACAGACAGCAGAAACGGTACGATCAATCTTAAAAGAAAAAGGATATAGCTGTAGCCTTGTAAATGCACGATTTGTGAAACCAATTGATGAAGAAATGTTAGATCAATTAGCAAACAACCATAAACTTTTTGTTACAATAGAAGAAAATGTGTTGATTGGAGGCTTTGGTAGTCAAGTTCTTATGCATGTATCGGAACAAGAAAAGAAGGTTCAGGTTTTAAACATTGGGATTCATGACAATTATGTGGAACATGGAAATATAGAAGTTTTAAGACAGGATGCCGGACTTGATGCGAAGAGTATTGCAGAGCAAGTAGTGAAAAAGTATGAAGCGGTAAGGATGGAATAGGAATGAAAGAGCGATTAGATGTTCTGCTTGTAAAAAGAAATCTTGCAGAATCAAGAGAAAAAGCAAAAGCAATCATTATGGCAGGGAATGTTTTTGTAGAGGATCAAAGAGAAGACAAAGCAGGAACCACATTTCCAGATGATGTGAAGATAGAAATCAAGGGACATACACTGAAATATGTGAGCCGTGGTGGATTAAAATTAGAAAAAGCAATGGAAAATTTTGACGTTTCAGTGGATGGAAAGGTCTGTACAGATGTTGGGTCCTCAACGGGAGGATTCACAGACTGTATGCTTCAAAACGGAGCGGTTAAAGTTTTTGCGATTGATGTTGGAAGAGGTCAGCTTGATTGGAAATTGAGACAGGATGAACGTGTTGTCTGTATGGAAAAAACAAATATTCGTTATGTTACTCCAGAAGATATTGGACAGCCAGTTGATTTTTCATCCATAGATGTTTCTTTTATTTCCCTTACAAAAGTATTAGAGCCTATCAGAAATTATCTAACGGAAGAAGGAGAAATTGTGGCATTGATTAAACCACAATTTGAAGCTGGTAGAGAAAAGGTAGGAAAAAAAGGGGTTGTTAGAGAACGAAGTACCCACCATGAAGTGATAGAAAAAGTAGCAGAATATGCCAATTCCATTGGGTTCGAAATTAAAAACATTGAATTTTCTCCAATCAAGGGACCAGAAGGCAATATTGAATATCTTATACATTTAAAAAAATGCTTGCATCAAACTCCAGCCATTGCGATTGATCTAAAGACTGTTGTAGATCGGGCTTTTGATACATTAGCAAAATAGGAGTGTGTTATGGATAATTTTTATATCATTACAAATCTGCTTAAAGATGCGGATCTTAAGATTACAAATGAGATAAAAACATACATAGAGGAACATGGTAAAAAATGTATTCTTTCCGAGAAAGACGAACAAGGACATATTATTCCAGGAACAGTTCCAAAAGGAGTAGAATGTGGACTCGTATTAGGCGGAGATGGAACCTTGATTCGAGCTGCTAGAGAATTAAGAAGCTATGGAATCCCACTCCTTGGTATTAATTTAGGAACATTGGGATATCTTACAGAAGTAGAAGTCAATGACTTTCGAAGTGCGCTAGATTCTTTGTTTTTTGAGGAACCTAGAATAGAAGAACGCATGATGCTACAAGGAACGATCAATGGCAAGTTTGAAGAAACAGCAATGAATGATATTGTCGTTACAAGAGAAGGGGAATTGAGAGTCATACAATTTGACATCTATGTTAACGGTGGATTATTAAACACATATGTTGCAGATGGTGTTATCATTTCGACACCTACAGGAACTACAGGATACAATCTTTCGGCAGGGGGACCAATCGTAGATCCGACTGCGAAATTGTTTGTGATTACGCCGATTTGTCCACATGCATTAAACAAAAGTAGTGTAGTTCTTTCTGCAGAAGATGTGATTGACGTTGTAATAAGTGATGGACGCTATGGAAAAGTAGAACAAGCTTCTACCACATTTGATGGGGCAATTAGAAAGCCGATCTTCTCGGGAGACAAAGTTTCAATTAGACAGGCCAAAGATACCATCCACCTCATTCGAATTGGGAAAGAAAGTTTTATGAATACAATGCGTACGAAGATGAAAGGAAACTAATTTATGAAAGTAAGTCGTCATGCAAAAATTATTGAACTGATTACGCATAATAATATTGAGACACAGGAAGAATTAGCAGATTTATTGAATAAATCTGGATTCAAAGTCACTCAGGCAACTGTTTCTAGAGATATTAGAGATTTAAAATTGACAAAAGTTTCTGTAGATGGTGGGAGACAAAGATATGTTGTACACCAAACAGAAAAAATCGACAACCAAATGAATGAAAAATATATTCGTGTTCTTCGAGATGGGTTTGTTTCAATGGATATGGCACAAAATATGCTTGTAATAAAAACGGTCGCAGGAATGGCTATGGCTGTTGCGGCAGCAATCGATGCGATGAACTGGGGTGAAGTGGTAGGTTGTATCGCAGGAGATGATACGATTATGTGTGCAATTCGCAGTGTAGATGATACAATTCTTGTTATGGAAAAAATCCGTAGTCTTGTATCAAGAGGAAATTAAAATATGTTACAGTATCTTTATGTAAAAAATTTAGCACTTATTGATGAAATTGAAGTGGAATTTAAAAGAGGATTAAATATTTTAACAGGTGAAACAGGGGCTGGAAAATCTATTATTCTAGGCTCTGTTAATCTTGCTTTAGGAGCAAAATATAATGTGGATCTTTTACGAGATAAAACAAAATCTGGATTTGTTGAATTGGGTTTTTATGTAGAAGAGAAAGCACTAGAACAAAAATTGAATGAACTTGATGTTTATTTAGAAGATCATATGGTGGTGTTAAGTAGAAAATTGATGAATGGAAGAAGCGTTTGTCGTATCAACGGGGAAACCGTTAGCACCAAAATCTTAAAAGAAGCAGCAGGGATTCTGATTGATATTCATGGTCAGCACGAACATCAGACATTACTAAAAAAGAAAAATCACCTTGCACTTTTAGATGATTATGCAGACGAAGCAGTTCATGCAATAAAAAAGAAAGTGTCCCAACTGTACAGCGAGTATCAATTTATCGAAAAACAATTAAAAGATTCTAATTTAGATGAGCAAAGTAGATTACGAGAAATTTCTCTTGCAGAGTACGAAATAAAAGAAATTCAGGATGCATTATTATTACCAGGAGAAGATGTAGAATTAGAAACCTCTTATCAACGCATGACAGAAGGAAAGAAATATTCAGAAAGCATTGCACAGACATACCAGTATACAAGTGAGGAACAAGGGCGAAATGCAACGGAATTATTGAGTCGTGCGATTCATAGTTTACAAGGAATTTCTGGATGCGACCAAGAAGGAGATAGCTTAATCAATCAGTTAATGGAAATAGACAGTTTATTGAATGATTTTAATCGAGATCTTGTAGATTATGCAAAAACATTTGAATTTTCGGAAGAAGAGTACTATGAAACAGAAAATCGATTAAATTTGATCAATCATTTAAAAGCAAAATATGGAAACAGTATTTCTGAAATTCAGGAATATTTACATCAACGAGAGGAAAGACTATCGGAACTCAATGATTATGTAAATCATGTACAGTTGTTAGAGAAGAAGCTATGTGACTGTGAAAGTAGATTAAAAGAAGCTTCTGAAAAGTTAAGCGAACTACGAAAGAAAGCGGCCATTTCTTTTGAAAAAGCCATTACTAAGGCGTTGAAAGATCTTAATTTTTTGGAAGTGGTTTTTCACATAAAATTTGAAAAAATTGAGCATTATACAGGAAATGGAATAGATGATGCAGAATTTTATATTTCCACAAATCCTGGAGAAACGCCAAAACCACTTGCAGAAATAGCTTCCGGTGGTGAGTTGTCCCGAATTATGCTTGCGATTAAATCGTTACTTGCTGACAAAGAAGACACCCCGACATTGATTTTTGACGAAATTGATTCTGGAATTAGTGGGATCACAGCAGGAAAAGTAGCAGAAAAAATGAAGACAATTGCGAAAAATAGACAAATTATATGTATTACGCATTTGCCACAAATTGCAGCCTTATCAGATGCTCACTACATGATTGAAAAAACAACTAAGGACAATCAAACGAAAACAAAAATTTCATATTTAGATGAGGATCAATCCATTAAAGAACTTGCTAGACTGTTGGGTGGTGCGAATATTACAGATACCATTCTTGATAGTGCAAAAGAAATGAAAGATCTGGCAAAGCGTGAAATAAAATACTAGGAAGAAATAAAAATATGAGGACATACTAAGACGGATACCAAAAGGTATTCGTCTTATTTTTATGATAAAGGAAGTGTACTCATGAATATAAAAAATAAAAAAAGTAAAATAAAAAAAATCGCAGTATGCTTTTTGAGTGGTTTCCTAATACTTGGAGTTTTAAGGCAAGCTGACTGGATGGAGAAAAAAGAAGAAACAAGTACAAACATGTTACAAGAAGATACCGTATTATTAGGAGGAATGCCAGTTGGAATTTATATGGAAACAGAAGGAATCATGATTCTTGGCACAGAAGCGATCACAGGAGTGGATGGAAGAAAGCGCGAACCAGCATGTAATCTCGTTCATAGTGGAGATTATATAGTAGCGGTAAATGGACAAAAAGTTAAAAATAAAAAGTCACTATCAAATACAATTGAACACATTGATTCAAAAAAGGTGAAATTAGATGTCAGAAGAAATGGGAAAATCGTGGAAGTTTTAGTTGATTCTGTAGAATATAAACCGGAACGATACCGACTTGGAATTTGGGTAAGAGATAACGTGCAAGGACTTGGCACAGTAACATTCTTGACTAAACAAAGTGAGTTTGGAGCTTTGGGCCATGGGATTCATGATATCGATACAAATCGATTAATTGAGATTTCGAAAGGATCCTTATATAAAACAAGTATACATGATGTTGTGAAAGGAGAATCTGGTACACCAGGAAGTATGGAAGGGATTATTATCTATAATTACTATAATAAAATCGGGCAGATTACAAAAAATACATGTGATGGAATTTATGGGAAAATGGATCGAATTAATGAGGTGTTTCCAGAACAAATCCCAATTAAACTAGCTACAAAAGAACAAATAAAAGTTGGAGATGCACAAATAAGATGTTATGTAGATGGAAAAATTAAAAATTATGACATAAAAATATTAGATGTGAATTTAAAATGTCGAGAACGAAATAAGGGGATTATAATTAAAGTGGTTGATAAAGAACTTTTGGAAGAAACAGGAGGTATTGTTCAGGGGATGAGTGGTGCTCCTATCATTCAGAATGGAAAATTAGTAGGAGCAGTGACCCATGTTTTTGTGAATGATCCAACCAAAGGATACGGCATATTTATTGAGAATATGCTGGATGCAGCAGAATAGCGGCGATACGTCTCTTATTTTGCTTTGTATGATATAGTTCTGTTAGTCAAACCAAAAGAATGAAAAAATTTATCAACTACGCAAGTAATCCGGAATATCACAGGAAGAAGCTGCTGACAAGTTAAATGTTTCGAGACAAGCATTTTCAAGATGGGAAAATGGAACGGTACAGCCAGCAGCGAATAACATTGTTGAGATTACTTTGATATGATATTGCACGAACTCATAATTTGGATTGAGTGATTTTATAAATTTAACCATGTCTGCAAAGAACCTTTTAATAACAAAGTGCCTATAAAAATAATGAGGATGGCTTTACCATCCTCGAAGTTACTTACATTCCGCCTGTACTGCCTCCGTCCAAGGAATTAAATCATCTAGTTGTGCTGGATGATTTTGCAAATCCGTGTCTGGCATATACAATAATAAATATTCAAGATAGGTATACACATTGAGACCATTTGCTTTAGCTGTCTCAATGATACTATATACTGTAGCTATGGTAAGATTATGCTAAGAGAGATAAGGTTAAAACATGTTATAGAAAAAATTTCGCTTTTGGTAAATGCGTTGACGTTGAAAAAAATGGACGATATAATAAAACTAGAAGGAGGTAGAGCTTATGGATACAAATGCATTAAACGAATTAGTAGAAGGAATTCTTGCTATTTTTAATGACCAGGTTATCCAGATTGTATTATATGGATCCTATGCAAGGGGAAATAACACTTCTGAATCCGATGTAGATATTGCTTTATTGTTAAATGGAAGTCTGAATGAAAGTACGGAAGATAAGCTAGCAGA
>JARIEI010000075.1 GCA_029256845.1 Ruminococcus sp.
GATCTGATTTTTTTTAAACATATGTTTCATCTTATACTCCTCCTTACTTGTCAGACCTTTTCATTATTTTTATCTTATGCACTTCGACACCAAATAATGCCTGTACAGCCTCTGTTATATTTTGTATAACAACTGGTTTGTCACCTCCTTGTGCAACGACTAGAACACCTGCAATTTCAGGATACATTTCTTTACTAACATATGGCTTTTGTTTCCCTTGCGAATCTTGGATATACACACTTTGCTTTACTTGATCTTCCTCTTCTATTTTCCGTGTACCACCCGAAGCATCCTTTTCATCTGAATATTTTCTATTACTGTTTTTGTCCTTTTCTACAACTTTTTGTCCTGTAGATTTTAACGTAATCAATACATCCACTTTTCCCACCCCTTCTACATTTTCCAAAGTTTCTTTTAACCTTCTCTCTAGCGTTTTTAAATATTCTTCTTCATTTGATTTTTGTGTAATAGATCGTTCCACCTCCCTTTGTTCATATTCTTCTTTGTTGGGCCTTTCTTCTTTTTTCTCTGTAGGAATTGAAATGACCAGGAGCAAAATTCCTATCAGTAAAAGTAGTAGCAATTGATTTTTCTTGAATTGCGGAATCTTTATTTTATTCTCCAACTTTAATTTCCCCCACGCTAATTTTTTCTTCCTTTTGCTCGTTTTCTTGATTGTTTTTATATTGTTCTGGAACAAAATCTGTTAAATCCATATTTTTTAAATATTCTTCCTGCTTTTCTAATTCCTTTCGATTCAGTTCATATTGTCTGTTTTGATAGAACCGAAAAAAATTCTTTTTCATTCCTGTCACCTTCATGATTGGAAGCATAATAAATAGAATAAGGATCATTCCCAAAAAAACACGCACATATTTTTCATATTCTTTGCGTGGAAGGATTCGCAAAACTGCTGTCACAAGCACCATGTAAAATGCCAAATTTTCTACCCACTGATATAATATTTTCATAAATCCCTCCTATGCTTTTAATCCTGTTGTAACTGTAAGAATCGCAATCGTGATCAGAAACAGCATTGCAGTTACAAACATAATTTTCCCTAGTAACTCATACCCTTCGCTTACGCTACTAATACATTCGGTAATTCTTTTATCCGATATAGGTTGGACAATTGCTGCTGTTGCTTTGTAAAAAAACATAAGAAAAAACATTTGAAGAATGGGAACCGCACAAATAGCAAGAAGAATTCCAGCTCCTGTAACTCCGATTCCATTACGAATCAAGACTGCTGTTGCTAAGACCATATCTGTAACTCCACCTAATACTTTTCCTACTCCTGGAATTGCTTCTGCAGTTTTTGTAATTGCACTTCGTTTTACTGTATCGAGTGCAGGAGCTAACATTCCTTGTATAACATTGACACCTATTACACAAGTAAGCAGTGTTTTTAAAATCCATACCACAAAATTTTTTATCAAGTCAGAAAGTTGTGATAAATAATCTTCTCCTGATAAATAATTCATAACTTGAACCATAATATAAACATTTACTAATGGAATAAGAAAATTTAACACAAGTAATTCCACAAGATAAATCAAGAACAGTACAATATTGTAAAACATAATAGAACTTGCACTGCCTGTCGTAATAGATACTGCCAAAAAATAAGTTGGACACAACACTTGCATAAATTCTAAGATAAGTTCTAGTTTTTCAGACACTCCGGCAACTGCAATTTTAAAAGAATTCAAACACAATGTTAGTAGTAAAAGATATAATACATAGAAACTAATCTCCGAAACTTGTTTGTTTTGAAATGCATTGGAAAAATTAGTAAAAATTGCCGCAATAATCGTCAAAAACAAAATATACACCAAATTTTTTTTGTTATGTTTAAACTCATAGCCAATTTGCTGCGATAGATACTCTACGATTACCTTTCCCCCACCTTGCCCCTTTGTTTCAATAAACTTTTTTACCATTTCTCGAAAATCCATTTTTTCTTCTGGAAACAATTCTTGTAATTTATCATCTATAATTGAAAAATCGAATTCAGATAATATGGTTTCTTCTTCGTCTTGTGCACATGCCTCTATTGACGAAAAAAATAGTAACAAAGCAAAAAAAACTATGATCCAATATTTTATATGTAGGTTGTCGATTTTCCACTTCATAATAAAAACTCCCGTATCGTTTCAAGCAGCGCAAGCAAAACTGGCATTCCAAGAGACAAAATGGTTAGTTTTCCAAAAAGTTCAATCTGCGTTGCTATGACTTGATACCCTGCATCTTTGCATATTCCAGACGAAAACTCAGATATATAAGTAATACCAACCATTTTCAACATTGTCGCAAGATAAGATGAGTCGATAATAAGAAAATCCTGAATGCGGCGAAGTGCAGCAGCAAACATTTCTAGTTTGTCTATAATGGCGAAAAAAATAAGAACGCTAATACCAATACTAATATAAATACTATATTCTGTTTTTCCTTTTTTAAATTGAAGAGATAGAAGTGCTCCGATCACTCCGATAATTCCAACTTTAAAAATTGTCATGACTCCCCCTTATCTATTCTATAACGAGAAAAGTTGCTTGATGGAATGAAACAGATCATATATATACGGAAGGACCCAAGATAACACAAGAATCAGTCCAGCTAAGCTTGTAAGAAAGGCTTGTTCTTCTCTCCCACTATGCTTCAAGACCTGACTTAAAATAGATACAAGAATCCCCACTGCCGCAATTTTGAAAATAAGGTTGACTGTCATATTCCCTCCTTTTTTGTTTTATAGCAATAAAATTACAATAAAAATGCCACTCATAATCCCAATATAACCGGCAATTCTTTTTTTAGACTCTACTGCTATACGTAGTTTTTGAATTTCATAATCTATATCCTCTATGTAAGCACTCCCTGTCCGCTCAAAAGTCTCATAATTTGTTTTTCCAAAATAACTTCCAAATTCCTTAATTTTTATAAGGTGTATTTGCTTAAGATGCAATGATTTTAATTGTTCATCCACACATTTGTTCCATATAACTTCAAATTGATCTTCTTCCCTTTGTTCCGTTTCTTCCGCTATTTTCTCAAGCCAACTTTTATACGGCTCTCGCACTTTTCGAGATAAATCGTAAAATAGATTTCCTAGTGGCGCTGATGTATATCGCATTTCTCCTTGTATCATTTGTAGAATTCGACGAATATCCGAAAGATTTTTAACATACTCTGTTAAATCTTTTCCATACATAATTCCTGCCATAGAAGTCGCCAAAATCACAAATAAACTTCCTAGAAATTTCTGCATAACACATTTCCTCTTTTATCATAAATCCTGTAAATAGTCCCAGGTTTTTTTTCGCTTGAAAGAACAATATATCGATCAAACCATTTTTCTTGAACAATTTGTCCAAAAAAAGGTTTTTGACTTACTTCACTTACATCCTTTCCATGTATACTTGCAAGAAGTTTGCATCCACATGTCAACGCATACTTTAGACTTTGAAAATCTTCTTGTGTTCCAACCTCGTCCACCGCAATTACGTTCGGAGACATTGAACGAATTAACAGAAGAATTCCCTCACCTTTTGGACAGCCATCTAAAATATCTGTTCGCAATCCTAAGTCATTTTGAGCAATTCCCTGGTAACAAGCTGCAAGTTCAGAACGTTCGTCTGCCACACCGACGGTAACTCCTTTTAAATATTGATTTCCATTCGATATTTGACGTATGATGTCCCGAATCAAAGTTGTTTTTCCACATCCTGGTGGAGAGATTACAAGCGTATGCAAAAACTCCTCTTGACAAACTACATACGGAAGAACGCAATCAGCACATCCCTTTACTTGATGCGCCACTCGTATATTGATGGATGAAACATTAGAAATAGTTTTAATTCGTTCGTTACTTTGAATCACTTGCCCTGAAATCCCCGCTCTATGCCCTCCTTCCACTGTAATAAATCCTTGACGGATCTGTTGCTCATACGCATAAAGGGAATATTGGCTTATGTACTCCATTGTTTCACGCACCTCTTCTCTTGTTGTGATATGACATTTTCCTTTGTCTTTCAAAAATGTTTCTTTATTGTCATATACAACATATAATTCTCTTCCTATTCGAAGACGAATTTCTTGTAACTTACTAAAATCAAATTTTTCTTCTTCTACTAGTACCCGTATTTTTTTTGCAAGTATTTTTAAAACCTGCTGTTTTTTATAATCCACATTCATCTTGTCCACCTCTTTAGAAAATGTATATGTATAATCTTTAAAATTATGACCAAAAAAACGGCACAGGTTTTGACAATCATGTCTCATCCTGTGCCGTTTGGCATACGTCTATCTTTTTTCTTTATTCTGCTACATCTCTCATACTGAAACTAAAGCGTCCCATTTTATCTTTGCCTAAGCAAACAACTTTAACTTCATCTCCGACTTTTAATACATCTTCTACTTTTTCTACACGTTCTTTTGAAATTTTTGAAATGTGTACCATACCTTCTTTTCCTGGAGCAAATTCTACAAATGCGCCGAATTCTTTGATACTAATTACTTTTCCTTCAAAAATCTGACCTGCTTCAAAATCCGTTGTGATAGTTGCAATCATCTTCGCTGCTGATTCCATTCCTTTTTTATCTGTACCACAAATGGAAACTGCACCATCATCTGTAATATCAATCTTCACGCCTGTCTGTTCAATAATGGCATTGATTGTTTTTCCTCTTTGTCCTACAACGTCTCCAATCTTTTGTGGATCAATCTGCATTTGAATAATCTTTGGAGCATACTCACCAACTTCTTCTCTTGGCTGTGAAATTGCCTTATTCATAACCTCATCAAGAATATAGGTTCTCGCTTTCTTTGTAGCAGCAATTGCTTCCTCAATAATTGGTCTTGTAAGACCATGGATCTTAATGTCCATCTGAATTGCTGTAATACCTTTGTGTGTACCAGCAACCTTAAAGTCCATATCTCCAAAGAAGTCTTCTAGTCCCTGAATATCTGTAAGTACAAGATAGTCATCATCTGTCTCACCTGTTACCAAGCCTGCTGAAATACCTGCTACAGCAGATTTGATTGGCACACCGGCTGTCATAAGAGACATACTAGATGCGCAGATACTTGCCTGTGATGTACTTCCGTTTGATTCGAATGTTTCAGATACTGTACGAATTGCGTAAGGAAATTCTGATTCGCTTGGAAGAACTGGAACAAGCGCTCTTTCTGCAAGTGCACCATGACCAATTTCACGGCGTCCTGGTCCTCTTGAAGGTTTTGTCTCTCCTACTGAGTAAGATGGGAAGTTGTAGT
>JARIEI010000052.1 GCA_029256845.1 Ruminococcus sp.
TGGTTGCTTTGATCAGTCCATTCAAATGTTGGATTAATGTAGATTTCCCTGAACCCGTATGGCCGATCACTCCAACAAATTCCCCTTGCTCAATGGTTAAATTAATGTCCCTTAGCGCATGTTTTTCGTAGACTGTATCTGGATTATATACATAATTAATGTGTTCTAATTTAATCGACATAATGCCTCCACCAGTTCTTCTTTTCTCAAAATTCCTCTTGGAATCTTAAGCCCTCGTTTCCGTAATTCTTCTGCCAACATCGTTACTTGTGGAACGTCCATTCTGTATTTTTTCAACTCCTCCACCTGACTGAAAATTTCTCGCGGAGTACCAGACATCACAATCCGTCCACTATCCATTACGTAGACTTGATCCGCATCCACAACTTCTTCCATATAATGTGTAATAAGAATGACCGTCACATGCTTTCTTTTTCGTAATTCCTGAATCGTATGAATCACTTCTTTTCTACCATTTGGATCAAGCATAGCTGTCGGTTCATCCAATACAATACACTGCGGTGCCATGGCAATCACCCCAGCAATGGCTACTCTTTGCTTTTGACCGCCAGAGAGTTTATTTGGTGAATTGGTGCGATATTGAATCATTCCAACTGCTTTTAAGCTATCTTCCACTCGTTTCCATATTTCCTCAGTAGGAACCCCTAGATTTTCGGGGCCAAATCCAACATCCTCTTCTACAACCGTTCCAATAATCTGGTTATCCGGATTTTGAAACACCATTCCTGCAGATTGCCTTACATTCCACAATTCCTTTGGATCCTTGGTATCTCTTCCATTTACCCACATGGTTCCACCTGTCGGGACAAGGATGGCATTGATCTGCTTTGCCAAGGTGGACTTTCCAGATCCATTATGTCCTAGGATTGCCACAAAATCTCCCTGTGAAACCTGAAGATTTACTTCATCTATAGCACGGTTCATCCCAATAATATTTCCTTCATCGTCGTGCTTCGCATATTCATAGACTAACTTGTCCGCCTGAATCATATCCATAACAAATCCTTCCTCCTTTCCCTTTCTTTAATACAGAACCGGTCGCCATTTCTATGACAACCGGTCTTTTTGGTCTTTCGCCTATACAGTTTCTGGTTCTTCAAATGTTTCACCAAAAGTATCTACTGTAACTTTTTTCATCACCTGTGCTTCAAGAGGTCTGTCGCTATAGTCCGTTGCAGTATTTGCGATTTTATTTACAACGTCCATTCCTTCTGTGATCTTACCAAAAGCTGCATAAGCACCATCCAAATGTGGAGAATTCTCATGCATAATGAAAAATTGAGAGCCTGCTGAATCTGGATGCATTGCTCTTGCCATAGATAATACCCCTTCTGTATGTGCAAGATCGTTTGCAAAACCATTCTGTGCAAATTCTCCCTTGATAGAATATCCAGGTCCACCCATTCCTGTACCGTCTGGGCATCCACCTTGGATCATAAATCCTCGAATAACACGGTGAAAAATCAGTCCGTCGTAAAATCCTTTCTTCACTAAAGATACAAAATTTTTAACTGTATTTGGTGCAATCTCAGGATATAACTCTGCCTTCATGATATCACCATTTTCCATTTCAAATGTAACAACTGGATTTGCCATGATCATTTCCTCTTTTCTTTCAAAATTCAATGTACTTATTGTAGCCGAAAACTTTCTTTTCGTCAATCTATCATCTTAGTCGTTCTGTACACTTTCTGTCCCTTTTTTTGGTTACTCGTGACATTGTCTCAAACCACCGCATCAACTATACTAAGTACAGACAATAACGTATGAAATATTAGGAGGAACAACATGGCAAGTTTATCATTAAAAGGAATTCAAAAAATTTATCCAAACGGATTTCACGCAGTAAAAGATTTTAATCTTGATATTGAAGATAAAGAATTTATCATTTTCGTAGGACCTTCTGGATGTGGTAAATCTACTACACTCCGTATGGTTGCTGGATTAGAGGATATCTCAGATGGTACTTTGGAAATCGACGGAAAAGTAATGAACGATGTAGAACCAAAAGACCGTGACATCGCTATGGTTTTCCAGAACTACGCTCTTTACCCACATATGACAGTTTACGATAACATGGCATTTGGATTAAAGCTTCGTAAAGTTCCAAAAGCAGAAATCGACAAAAAAGTCCGTGAGGCTGCAAGAATTCTTGACCTTGAGCAATTATTAGATCGTAAACCAAAGGCATTATCTGGTGGACAAAGACAGCGTGTTGCTATGGGACGTGCAATCGTTCGTAATCCTAAAGTATTCCTTATGGATGAGCCACTTTCTAACTTGGATGCAAAACTTCGTGTACAGATGCGTATCGAAATTTCTAAACTTCATAAAAACCTTGGTGCAACAATCATCTACGTTACACATGATCAGACAGAGGCTATGACACTTGGTACTAGAATCGTAGTTATGAAAGCCGGAGTTGTTCAGCAGGTAGATACACCACAGAACCTTTACAACACACCATGTAACTTATTTGTTGCAGGATTCATTGGTTCACCACAGATGAACTTTATGGATGCAGTTGTAAATATCGAAGGAGATAACGCAACACTTACCGTTGGACAGCATGTATTAAAAGTTCCTGCTTCTAAGAAACAGGCATTGATCGATGGTGGATACAACGGAAAAACAGTTGTTCTTGGTATCCGTCCAGAAGACGTACATGACTCACAGGCATTTATCGCAAACTCTCCTGACAGTGTAATCAGCTCTACAATCAAAGTCTACGAATTACTTGGAGCAGAAGTTTTCTTATACTTCGACGTAGAAGGTACACAGATGACAGCCCGCGTAAATCCACGCACATCATTAAGAGCCGGAGATCAGGCTGTGTTTGCACTCGATATGGAAAAAATCCACTTATTCGACAAAGAAACAGAGTTGACGATTACAAACTAATCCTTTAAAATTAAGACAAACAATAAAGAGGGGCTGTACTTATAAGTGCGGCCCTTTGATTCTTTTTATTCGATTGATAGGAGATTTTCGAATGGATTATACACCAGAACTAACCAAAGCATTAGAAGAATTAAAAAAACTAACTGGTCTGACTTTCCAAATCCAAGCAAGCACTTTAGAAGAACAGACCTATGCCTTTGATCAAATTCACCATCTTACTCTTGCTTATAAAGAAAAATATAATAAAAACCACTTTCTTAAAAATTTGCTATCTGGTCAGATTCGTTCTTCTGATCTTCACGAACAATCCAAACATTTTCACATTGCAAATGAAGCAGCACGTATTCTCTATTTGGTTGAATGTAAAACACCCATAGACGATACCATTTTTCAAATTTTAAGACAGCTCTTCCCTGTTCCATCTCATTGCGAATTAGTTCCTATGAACGAGTTCACCTTTGCCATGATTCAGCAAGAATCCCCTTCTTTTTCCAAAGAAGAGGCTTTATCTACCGCACATATGATTGTAGATACCCTTAATACAGAAGCACTTACCTCTGTACATATTTCCTATAGCAAGCTTTGTCATTCTTTATCTGAATTGGCACAAGCCTATCAGGATACTTCTCTTGCTTTGAAAGTGGGATGTATTTTTTATTCGGAACATACAATTTTCCCTTCCGATCATCTAGGCATCGGACGGTTGATTTATGATCTTCCTACGGATATATGCAAAGATTTTTTATCGGAAATTTTTGGAAAACAACTTCCTCATTCCTTTGATGATGAGACCATGCAAACTGTCAATAAATTTTTTCAAAACAATCTAAATATTGCTGAAACTTCTAGGCAACTTCACATGCATCGAAACACGTTAATCTACCGGTTGGAACAAATTGAAAAACATACCGGACTGGATCTTCGTAAATTTGAAGATGCAATGACTTTTAAAATTGCCATTATGACCATCAATTATTTGCAGACAGAAAGGAGTCTTTAATCTATGAATGATTCATTTTACGAACAACTTGTGGCAAGAAAGCCTCGTCCTATGGATATGGTTCTACGAATTTTAATTATATTGGCTTTAGTTGTACTAACTTTTGTAGGCTTTATCTTTTTTGGTTTTCTTGTAATTCCTGTAATTTTTCTTCTAGGATTTCTTGTACATGCATTTGTCTTTCCTAGACTGAAAGTAGAATACGAATACGCACTATTAAATCATGATATGCAGATCGATATCATTTACAATAAGGAAAAGAGAAAATCCCTTCTCTCCTTTAACTTACGCGATGCAGAAATCATGGCACCACAAGGCTCTAGTGAATTAAATTCTTATCACGCAGAGAAAGAGTGGAATTTTACTTCTCGTCAACCTTCTGCAAAAGTATTTGAACTATACATTTTAATCAACCAAAAGAACTGCAAAGTACTTTTAGAGCCAGATTCCCGTATGCAAGAGCATATGAAAACATGGATGGGTAGAAAATTTATTTCTGAATAGCAAAAAGACAGGTCCCTTAAAATTGCAAGGACCTGTCTTTCATTTTTTTCTATACTGTAGCAAGATATTTACAAGCTGCAAGTGCTGCCACAGAACCATCTGCTGCTGCTGTTGTAAGCTGGCGAACTTCTTTTGTACGGCAATCTCCCGCTGTGTATACTCCTGGGTGTGATGTCATACAATCCTCAGATGCAAGAATAAATCCCGCTTCATCTAATTTTACA
This sequence comes from Ruminococcus sp., assembly GCA_029256845.1. Classification (GTDB taxonomy): domain Bacteria; phylum Bacillota; class Clostridia; order Lachnospirales; family Lachnospiraceae; genus JAHHTM01. Next base: position 4,651 of record JARIEI010000052.1, read on the forward strand.
TAATCTGCAAAGATCTCATTTTGTGGAATCTGTCCGATGGCTACAAAAACACCAGATACATCCAATTTAAAGTCTTCTCCTGTTTTCTTGTCATTTAGAAGAAGTCCTTCCACCATAAAGTCACCTACAAGATCTTTCACTGTTGCGCTTAATACAAACTCAACATTATCTTTTGCTTTCAACACTTCTACAAGACTATAGTCTCCTCTAAATTCATCTCTTCTGTGTACAACATAAACTTTATTACAATAATTGGAAAGGAACTCTGCATCTTGAAGTGCTGTGTTTCCTCCACCGATTACAGCTACATCTCGGCCTTTGAAAAACGCTCCGTCACAAGTTGCACAGTAGGAAACGCCTGCTCCTGTCAATGCAATTTCTTTTTCAATTCCCATATGTCTATGTGTCACTCCTGTTGCGATAATGACTGTTTTACACGCATACTCTTTCTCAGAAGTCACAATTACTTTGTGTCCATCTTCATCTTTAATACTTGTCACCTGTGCCATTGCTGTCTCTGCACCTAATTTCGTTGCTTGATCCAACAATCCCATAGAATACTCTGTTCCACTAATACTTGCAATTCCTGGGTAATTCTCTACCTTATGAGTCGCTGTAATCTGTCCACCAAAGTTTCTATTTTCAAGAATAATTGTCTTCTTCCCAGCTCTCTGTCCATAGATCGCTGCTGTCATTCCTGCTGTTCCGCCACCAATAATTCCAATATCATACATATTAAAATACTCTCCTTTTCTACAACAGTCCCAAACTTGCAATTATCCTGAAACTGCCATCTATTATTATTTCCACGAAACCTTCTTTTATGAAAGTCTAGGTTTATTTTAGCATCTGCCACTTTTCTTGTCAACGAAAACAACAATATATAGTTGATTACACAATTTTTTCACACTATATCTTGTTATTCATGTCACTTAATACTAAATCCACTTTCTTTTTCTACTGGAATACTCGATTCATCAATCCAATCAATCTCTATAAATGGCCTTGCATTGATCCGTTGCAACAACTTATCTATAAGTCCTTCTCTTCCTTGAACTTCCATAAGTACCGTTCCATCCCACTCATTTGTCACCCAACCGGTAAGTTCTAAGCTTCTGGCAAGGTGTGCTGCCGCATATCGAAATCCAACCCCTTGTACTCGTCCGTGAAAAACAAAACGTTTTCTAATCTCTCCCATAGATTCTTCCACACCTTCTATAGTACAATTTCCATCTGATCTTCTTCTTTATACTCCACAACCACGCAATCGTTCTTGTATACACGCTCTGGAAGAACGATCAAAATGTGTGCTGTCTTTTCATGGATTGGCATTGGTGCTAAATGCCATACTCCTGTATTTAACTTAACAACCGTTCCTTTTGGAACAATAAATGCTTCCGTAAGATGTGGAACAGGCTCTTTTGTAGGCGGTGCAACATGGATCACTACATCATCATCTAATGGCAGAATTCCTTCTCCCGTATAATTATGATACTCTGCTGCATCTACAATCATTTTCTCTGCCTTTTCCATTTCTAAACTTGAAAAAGTAATTGGTTCGTTTCCAGAAACTGGAAGCGCTACCTTATCATTAAAAAATCCCCCTAAGGAACTTCCCTTTGGTTCTACCAGGTTATAAAAAGAACCATATTGTGAAAATGCCTCTGCTGTTAATTGTTGTGCTTTAATCTGTCTCATATCTTTTCCCTCCAATTAAATTCCACTATGCTTTCTCAAGTGTATAACACATATCGTACCACACCTCATCTCCCCAGGTTGAATTCGAAATCCCAAGGTTCGTAAATCCCATCTTCTCGTACATTGGAATCTTATTGTCCAAACAAGTTAAATAAAGTGCTTTTCTATGATTTTTCTTTTCTCTTTCTATGTATTGCCTTACAATCTCCGTGGCTAGCCCTTGTCCTCTATACTGCGGAAGTACATCCAGTCCGAGCAGCATGATATAGGCTCCATTTTTGCAGTGCAATGTTGCATCTTTGAAAAACTCATCACGAAACTTCTTCTCATCTGTCGCCATTCCGTTAAGAAATCCAGCTACTTTTCCTGACTTCTTTTCCACTGCAACGAAAAACAACTCTGGAACTGTGGCCACCCTCTCTCTCATCATCTTTGGAGAACAGGCTTCGTTTGGTGGAAAACAAATTTGTTCTATCTCAACAGCTTGTTCCACCTCTTCGAAACGGATCTGTCTAAATTCAAAACATGTTTGTAATTCTTCCGATTTTTGGATCATACACCCTCCTTTCCTTCCTCGTAAATCTACTGAAACGATTTTTTCTTATTATAACACAAATATCAAAGACAGAAAAATAGATTTGAAAAAAGGAGTTAGACCTACGTCCAACTCCTCATCCTATTTTATGCATCACCCATAAGTGCCTTTGCCTGCTGCAGAACAGCCTTTCCATTCATTCTTCCATAATCTTTCATATCGATAATAGCAAGTGGTACTTCCCCAGTTGCTTCTCGAATATTATCAAATTCAAAACGAATCTGAGGTCCTAAGAGAATACAGTCTGCTTTGGATGCAATGTTTTCTGCCATTGCACTTCCCACTGCCTGAATCTCACATTCATATCCTTCTTCTTTTGCTGCTGCTTTCATTTTTTCAACCATCATACCTGTTGACAATCCTGCCACACAGATTAAATAGATCTGTTTCATGATTACAACCTCCTATATAATTCTACAACTTCCTTTGCAAGATCCACAAAGGTAATACTATTCATTAAATGATCTTGTGCATGAACTAAGAGCATACTAAATGGTGTCTGTTCTCCACCGGCTTCCTGCGTAAGCAACAATGTCTGCGCTTTGTGTGCGTCCATCTGCACCTTCGCAGCTTCTTTTAATTTTTCTTGCGCTTCCTCATGCTGCCCCTTTTTTGCCAACTGAATTGCTTCAAATGCCAATGATTTTGCTTCGCCTGAATTCACAATGATCTCTAACAGATTTTCTTCATTATTTCCCATAAAACCATACTCTCCTATTTTCATGTATTTCTTATGTATCTTCGCCTAAAATAAAATTTCGATACCAAAATCCACTTTTCTTAATGCTTCGATCCAATGTATTGTAATCCACACCTATTAGGCCATATCGTTTCTGGTATCCGTTGGTCCAAGAAAGCAAATCGATTGCAGACCATACATAATAAGCACGAATGTCGATTCCTTGCATACAAAGATTTTCTACCACTTCTATATGCTGCTTTAAGTATGAAATTCTTTCATTGTCTTCAAAGAATCCATTCTCATCCGCCTGATCATCAAATCCGATTCCATTTTCCGAAATAATAATTTCTTTTTTTCCGTATTTATTATAGATTTGTTTCAGCAGATTTTCAAGACCTTGTGGGTAGATCTCCCACCCCCATTTTGTATAATTTCCGTTTGGAACTCTTACAAAAGAAAACTTCTCTTCGATTTGATCACTATCCAAATTTTTGGCCTCTACTACACGACGCATATAGTAGTTTACCCCAAGATAATCTCCTATATTTTCTTCCATTAATTTGGAATCTTCAGCATCAATCGCAGGCGCTCCATAAGTCTTTTGACAAAATTCCAACATAGCCTTTGGATAGGTTCCTGTTAAAGCCGGACTTATATACCAATCTGACATAAAATCGTAGGCATATTCCCTTGCCTTTTGATTTTCTTTTGTATCTTCTAACACATCGATTGGCATCGGATTTAAGACAATTCCGATTTTTCCTTCCATGCCCATTTCATGAAACAACTGAATGGCCGCTGCACTGGCTACATTGAAATGATGAGACACTTGCAAGGCATGTGTATAATTCTTTTCCTGTGGTGGGTGTGTTCCTTGAATATATCCTTCCATTACCTCGGATGCGGGTTCATTAATAGTTCCCCACAAACGAACTCTACCTTTAAAGTGTTCAAACAACACCTTACAATACACAAGGAAATCATCTACCACTTCCCGATTTAACCATCCACCTTTCTTTAATAATGGAAGCGGAAGATCCCAATGATACAATGTTAAATAAGGCTCAATTCCATATTCGTTTAAGCGATCTACAATACGGTCATAAAACGCTAAACCTTTTGGATTAATTTCCCCAGTTCCTTCTGGAAAAATTCTAGACCAAGAAACAGAAAATCGATAAGTTTGAAGTCCAATCTCATGAAAGAGTTTTAAATCTTCTTCTACGTGATGATAATGGTCTACCGCAATATCTCCATCATACCCTAAATGGTTTTTTTCATAGTATTCATCCCATGAATTTTTTCCCTTACCATCGCAATAAGTTGCTCCTTCTACCTGGTAGGCAGCCGTTGCTGCCCCCCAGAGTATCTTTTTATGTACTTCTTCACGTGTCATATTATTCCTCCGTACTTTGTTCTTCCAGTACCAATTGTTTCTCATATGATTTAAAGAATGGGAACCAGATGATCATATCTACAACAATCAATAACAGTACCCAAATAAATGCTTTATAGTCCATTGTAGACAATGCCGCACCTAATGGAGCCGGAGTTGTCCATGGTACCAACGTAAAGGTCTTTCCAATGATATTGGTATACATCACCACATACGTTAACAACGCATTCACCGTCTGAGCCAAAACAAATGGAACCATTAACGTTGTATTTAATACAAGAGGGGTACCAAAAATGATTGGTTCATTAATATTGAAAAGAGATGGAACAATGGCAAGTCTTCCCAATGTTTTTAATTGTTTTGATCTACTTCTAAGCATTAAAATATTTAATCCCAACGTAGCTCCTGCACCTCCAAGAATCATAAAGAAGGCACGGAATGGTTCTGTGTAAATATATTCTGCTTGGAGACCTTGTGTAACAAGTGCTGCATTTGCAGTTAAGTTTCCTAATTCAAATACACCTACTACACCACTTACGATTGAAGAACCATGAAGTCCTACAATCCATAATAGTTGTGTAATAATAGAAATAAATACAATTCCAAATGGAGAGTCGATTGCAACAACCAGTGGTTTGAAAACTGCCTTAATCAATTCTGGGATTAAAAGTCCACCACTTAATTTTTGTACAAGTAAGCTAAGTAAAAAGATACCAACTGCGTTTACAAGCATTGGTGTAATTGCTGCAAAAGAAGCTTTCACTGGCGCTGGTACAGACTCTGGCATCTTGATACACAATCCTTTTTCCTTAAAGAATCGTGTGATCTCAGTTGTCACTAACGCAATTACAATGGCTGTAAAAATTCCCTCTGCTCCAAGATATGCCATCGGCATAACTATGGATTGATTTGCCAGAATTTCTTCCCCTAACATCTGTTCTTTGATAAGCGATGACATAACACCTAGATTCGATGGTGCACTGGCAATCAAAAAACATACTGCTGAAATGGTCATTCCACCGATTGGATCCAACTTGTAAGATTTGGAAAGGGAATGTGCAATTGCCATACAAACAAACAGTGCCATAACTCCTAAAGATGCACGAAACAGCAATTCAATCTCCATTCCATTTGCAATTGCCCACTGCTTCCAAGCAATCAAAAATTTAAATAAAAAGTTCGTTGGTTTCATGGTTTGCAAATTAACTGGTGGTGACGTTACAATTAACGTCAATCCTC
>JARIEI010000138.1 GCA_029256845.1 Ruminococcus sp.
GTTCCAAGGAGGAGATGGAATTGTTAGCAAAGGAGTCGAAAATATGATTCAAAATGTAGGGCGTCTTGGAAAAGAAGGGATGAGAGAGACCAACGAAGAAATTATTCGTATTATGCAGAATTGTTAAATTATAGAAAATACGGAGAGGGATTGGTATAAGTTAGGTGCTCTCTTTACTGGATAACCAGTAAAGAGAGCATTTTTCTTATATTTTTGTTCTCCAATGAAAAGGATCTTCACATGTTCCCAACTGTATTCCAGTTACAGTGTCGTAGAGTTTTTGACTTAGTTTTCCAATCGTTCCATCACCAATTGTCATTACTTCATCTTGAAATCGTAGCGTTCCAACAGGAGAAATAACTGCGGCAGTACCAGTTCCGAAAACTTCTTCTAAGATTCCAGATTTTTGAGTAACTAGCAATTCTTCAGCGGAAATTTTGCGCTCTTCTACATCATATCCCCAGTATTTACAAAGCGTTAGTACGGTATCTCTAGTAACACCTGGAAGAATACTTCCATTTAGCATAGGCGTTACAACTTTACCGTTTATGACAAAGAAAATATTCATTGCACCTACTTCTTCTACATATTTTTGTTCCACACCATCTAACCATAATACCTGAGAATATCCGTCAGCATGTGCTTTTTCTTGGCCAGCAAGACCGATTGCATAATTTGCTCCAGTTTTTGTAAAACCAGTTCCACCTCGGACCGCTCGCACATATTCATCTTCAATCCAGATTTTAACGGGATTTAATCCATCTTTATAATAAGCTCCGCTTGGAGAGAGAATAATCATAAATTTATATTCATTTGATGGGGCTACACCAAGAAATTCTTCTGTTGCAATCATAAATGGGCGAATATACAAGGAAGTGCCGGGGGTTGTTGGAATCCAATCTTGATCAATTTTTACAAGCGTGGAAACGGCCTGAAGAAAATCATTCACTGGGATTTCTGGCATACAAAGTCTTTTGGCTGAAGTATTCATTCTCTTGGCATTCATCTCTGGACGAAATAGGTAGCACTGTCCATTCTTGTCTTTATAAGCCTTCAATCCTTCGAAAATTTCTTGTCCATAGTGAAAGATAACTGTTGCGGGTGACAGAGATAAGTTTGTAAATGGTTTTATTACGGCATCATGCCAACCTTGCCCTTTTGTATAGGTCATTTCAAACATGTGATCAGTAAAAATTCGTCCAAATCCAAGTTCCCCTTCGGGTTTTTGTTTTGGTGTTGTTGTTTGTGCGATTTTGATGTCTAACATCGTGGGGGCTCCTTTCTTCTTGATGAGCATTATATAGTGAGGATTGCACCTTTGTCCGCAGAAGATACCAGTTTGGCATATCTTGCAAGATATCCGGTGTTTACCTTTGGGGCTGGAAATTGAAAAGTGTCTCTGCGTTTTTGAAGTTCTTCATCAGAAACATTTAATTCAATGCTATAGTTTGTAATATCGATGGAAATAAGATCTCCTTCCTCCACAAGAGCAATCGTTCCGCCAGCAGCAGCTTCGGGGCTGACATGACCAATAGAGGCACCTCTTGTTGCGCCGGAAAATCTTCCGTCTGTAATAAGAGCAACACAATCGTCAAGTCCCATTCCACAAATTGCGGAGGTAGGATTGAGCATTTCTCTCATACCAGGTCCTCCTTTTGGACCTTCATATCGGATGACAACTACATCTCCAGGTTTGATTCCACCTGCATAAATAACTTTGATCGCTTCTTCTTCAGAATTAAAGACTCTAGCTGGCCCTTTATGTTTCATCATTTTTGGGGAAACCGCAGATTGTTTTACAACGCAACCATCTTTCGCAAGATTCCCTTTTAGCACTGCAATTCCGCCTGTTTGTGAGTACGGATTTTCTATGGGGCGAATCAGAGTTTCATTTTTGTTTTCGGCAGTGGAAAGTCGTTCTTCCAAAGTCTGTCCAGAAACGGTAAGAACACTTGTGTCAAGTAATCCTTTTTTACTTAGTTCCTTCATAACGGCAGAAACACCACCAGCTTGGTCAAGATCTTCCATAAAGGTATCACCAGCAGGAGCTAGGTGGCAAAGATTTGGAGTTTTTGCACTAATGTCATTCGCTATGTCGAGACTAAGGGATATATTTGCCTCATGAGCAATGGCTGGAAGGTGTAACATGGTATTCGTAGAACAACCAAGTGCCATATCGACGGTTTCGGCATTATGGAAAGCTGCTTCTGTCATAATGTCACTAGGCTTAATATTTTTTTCAATCAGTTCCATGATTTTCATGCCAGTTTTTTTGGCAAGTCTTAACCGTGCTGAAAGCGGAGCAGGAATGGTTCCATTTCCTTCCAATGCCATACCGATTGCTTCCGTCAGACAGTTCATAGAATTTGCAGTGTACATACCAGAACAAGAACCGCAAGAAGGACACGCATTTTCCACATATTCATTTACAGCATTTTCATCCATAGTTCCTGCATGATATGCACCGACAGCTTCAAACATATGACTAAGACAAGTCCTTTTTCCGTTAGCAAGCCTACCAGCGAGCATTGGGCCGCCAGAACAGAAAATGGTAGGAATGTTTAATCTTGCGGCAGCCATGAGAAGTCCAGGAACGTTTTTGTCACAATTAGGAATCATGACGAGACCATCAAAGGGATGAGCCATTACCATAGCTTCTGTGCTGTCTGCAATTAAATCTCTTGTGACAAGAGAATATTTCATTCCGGTGTGCCCCATAGCAATTCCATCACAGACTGCAATGGCTGGAATCATAATTGGAATTCCACCAGCAGTTCGAACACCGGCTTTTACAGCTTCTTCTATTTTATCAAGATTCATATGTCCTGGGACAATTTCGTTATAAGAACTAACCACACCAACCAAAGGTCGAGTAAGCTCTTCTTCTGTTAAGCCAAGAGCATATAATAAACTTCTGTTCGGGGCTCGTTCAATTCCCTTTGTAATGTTATCAGAACGCATAGTTTAGATCCTCCGTATTTTCAAGTTAATTAGAAGCGTTATCTAGGTCGGAATCATTTTTCCATAACATTTGTTCACGTAATTGTTTTCCAACCACTTCCATTGGATGTTTTGTAAGTTGGGCACGTTTAGAGTTGAAAAAACAACGGCCATTTTTATTTTCTGCAATCCATTTTCCTGCAAAAGTACCATCTTGAATGTCTTTTAAAACAGCTCGCATGTTTTCTTTTGTCTCTTTCTCAGGAAGAACCCTTGGACCAGAAACATATTCACCAAATTCAGCAGTATCAGAAATAGAGTAGTTCATTGCAGTAATACCGCCTTTATTAATTAGATCAACAATCAGTTTCATTTCATGGATGCATTCAAAGTACGCATTGACTGGATCATATCCTGCTTCTACCAAGGTTTCAAATCCCATTCTCATAAGATCTACAACGCCTCCACACAGTACTGCCTGCTCGCCAAATAAATCTGTTTCCGTTTCTTGCTCCATAGTTGTTTCAAGTACGCCGGCTCTTGCGCCACCGATAGCCGCAATGTACGCAAGAGCAGTGTCATAGGCATGTCCAGTTGAATCTTGCTCTACGGCTACAAGACAAGGAACTCCTTTTCCAGCAACAAACTGACTTCTAACAGTATGTCCAGGCCCCTTTGGAGCAGCCATAAATACATCCACATCTTTTGGTGGAACAATTTGTTTATAACGAATGTTAAATCCATGTGCAAAAGCAAGTGCTTTTCCTGCGGAGAGGTAAGGTTCAATCTCTTTTTTGTATAAATCTGCTTGGACTTCATCATTCACAAGAAGCATGATAATATCTGCTCGTTTGGTTGCTTCAGAAACAGTTAAGACTTCAAAGCCATCCTTTTTCGCTACCGGCCAAGATTTTCCGTTTTCTCTAAGACCAACTACGACCTTACATCCAGAATCTCTTAGATTTAACGCATGTGCATGTCCTTGTGAACCGTAGCCTAATACTGCAATAGTTTTTCCATCTAAATTTGACACATTACAATTTTCTTCATAATACATTTTTGCCATAATAAATTTCTCCTTCGTATATGTAAATTATTTTTAAACAGTTTCTTTTGCAAGAGCCATGCTTGCGTTCGATGATTCTGACTTTTTGTCCATTAATTTAAAAAATCCAGCTAGCAGTGTTCCAGAGATAGAATGCCAAACACAAGATACAGCACAAATTACGGCAGATTGTGGAGTGTTAGCAAATTGAGCCGTTGTTGTAGCAAGGTTTGTAGCAAGACCAGCATTTTGCATTCCGACTTCAATGGACAAAGTTCTTTTTTTGGCCAAATTCATACCCGTTAATTTGCCAACAACATAGCCAAGGAAATAGCCCAATCCATTATGAAGAAGTACAGCTATGAAAATAGTAACGCCAGATGTAAAGAAGAAGGAACCTTGTGAGGAAATTACACCTCCTACTACACAGGCAAGCCCTAATACTGCGATACCTGGCATAACTTTTTGGAGATCTTGAAATCCTTTCTTTTTCCCGAACAGATAATTTAACAGGAAACCGAGTGTGACTGGTAAGATAACCGTTTCAACGATAGATACAAACATTGGTAATGCATGTAGGCTGATTTTGGTTCCACTTGCTAAAAATGAGACAAGTAGAGGAGTCATGACTGGAGACAATAGGGTTGAAACAGTCGTCATTCCAACAGAAAAAGCAACATCTCCGCCACATAAGTAAGACATAACGTTTGAAGAAACACCACCTGGACAACAACCTACTAAAATTAAACCAAGTGTTACAGCATCAGGTAGATGTAATGCTTTACTTAATCCAAAAGCCAAAAGTGGCATGATGCCATATTGGGCGATTGCTCCAATAAAGATGTCAAAAGGTCTTTTTGAGAGGATTTTAAAATCTTCTGTGGTTAAGGTTAATCCCATACTGAACATGATGATTCCGATGATTACAGATTGGCTGGTAAATTTGTTTGCAACGAAATCTGTAAATAATTGATAATTTACCCAATGCATTGTAACAGGAAATGCAAAAGTAAGGACTGCAATCGCAATGACTACCGCAGATGTGTAGTCTGATAAAAATTTACTTGTTTTTTGTAATTGTTTCATTGTTCTTCCTCCTAAAATGTAATTTGTTTCAAAAACATATGCCTGATTAGTGGAAGTATTTGCGGAAAATAAAAAACCTCTGCCTCTTATAAAAAAGAGACAAAGGTTTCACTCTGCGGTACCACTCTTATTGCTAGAAAAAATCTAACCACTCTAAGCCATCCATCAATGGCCGGCATTATAACGTATGCCAATCGTTCCAACTTACTGATAGAAGTTCAGTCGGAATGCTCAAAGGTGATATTCATATCATTCGGGCTACTGTGTTCCACCAAACCACAGCTCTCTGAAAGTCTTTCTGATATTACTTTTCCTCATCAGCGCATTCGATTTTTGAATTGAGCTTATTTTAATTCTGAATCTTTCAAATGTCAATAGGTATTTTGAAAAAAATATTTTTTTTGGTGATATTAGTTGGTTAATTCACATTTAAAAGAAGAGTGGTTTGATATATGCATACAACATCTAATTTGGACATTAAAATTTACGTGATAGATTTATAATCTTAAGTTCGTAGACCTTTTTGTGGATTGTATTGTTAGTGAAAATCAAGTAAAATAAAACATAGAAAGTATGGGAATATTGAGGATGAATTTTGAGGGGTTCGGAACAA
>JARIEI010000084.1 GCA_029256845.1 Ruminococcus sp.
GCAGACTATGTGGATGAAAATGCTTTATCCGTAACGGTGAAGCGTTTAAGAGACAAGTTGGGCGCCCCCAATTATATAAAAACTGTATATGGTGTAGGTTATATGTGGGTGAATGATTATGAATAAATTGGGCTGGATTTTTGGAATTGTATGCTTAGTTTTTGCACTTGTTTTTATCATTTATGATCATATAAAGGTTCATAAAATCATGAACAATTTAGACCATATGATCACAAAAGCTATGGACGGAGCGTTTCATGAAACTACATTTGATGAAAGTTTACTTTCTGCGTTGGAAACTCGATTTTCTCATTATATTTCAGCTTCAGAGATATCGGCTCAAAATTTGTCCGAAGAAAAAGACCGTATTAAGACGTTGATTGCTGATATTTCTCATCAGACAAAAACGCCTATTGCAAATCTTTTGCTCTATCTCGAACTTTTACAAGAGGAAGAACTCTCGTCTAAAGCAAATGAGTATGTTCGTATGCTTCATACACAGACGGAAAAGCTACATTTTCTGATTGATACGCTTGTAAAATTATCTCGTTTGGAAAATGGGATTATTACCTTACATCCAGAAGAAGGGGAACTTTCGACTGTATTGGAACAAGCAGAACAGCAGTTTAGGAGCAAAGCGAAAGAAAAAGGATTGACACTAAACATAGTTTCAACGGATACAAAGGCTTGCTTTGATCGTAAATGGACGGTAGAGGCTCTTTGTAATCTGGTGGATAACGCAATAAAGTATACAGAAAATGGAAGCGTAAATATTTCTGTGATTTCCTATGAGATGTTTGTAAGAATCGATGTATCAGACACAGGTGTTGGAATTATGGAAGAAGATCTGCCTAAAATATTCTCTCGATTTTATCGGGCGGATACGAATGCACACCAAGAAGGTGTAGGGATTGGTTTGTACCTGACAAGAGAGATTCTTAGAAGTGAAGGGGGATATATAAAAGCAAATTCAGAAATTGGAAAAGGCTCTACATTTTCTATGTTTCTACCTGTATAATTGAAATCTTTCCAAACTGTAAGAATTGGATGCCGTTTGGAAAGATTCTGGAAAGAATGAAGTGATATGATCTGTGTGTAAAGAAAACTCAATCTTTCACACAGATTTTTTTATGGAGGGAATAAATAATGAATATTTTACAGGTACAAAACCTTAAAAAAATTTATGGCAGTGGAGAAAATGCGGTTCATGCTTTGGATGGGGTAGATCTTTCGGTGGAAAAAGGAGAGTTTGTCGCAATCGTTGGAACTTCCGGTTCTGGAAAATCTACATTATTGCATATGATGGGCGGATTGGATCGTCCTACCAGCGGAGCGGTTTTTGTAGATGGGAAAAATCTTTCCAATCTTAAAAGTGAAGAATTGACTATTTTCCGTCGTCGAAAAATTGGATTTGTATTTCAGAACTACAATCTGGTTCCGGTCTTAAATGTGATGGAAAATATTGTTTTGCCGATTCAGCTAGATGGCAGACAAGTGGATGAAAGATATGTAGATGAAATTGTACAGATGTTGGGATTGGAGAAAAAATTAGATAGTCTTCCGAACAATCTCTCTGGTGGTCAACAGCAACGAGTGGCCATTGCCCGTGCTCTGTCAGCAAAACCAGCCATTATTCTTGCAGATGAGCCAACCGGTAACTTAGACAGCAAAACAAGTCAAGATGTATTGAGTCTGTTGAAAGTATCAAGTGCGCGTTTCTCACAGACCATTGTGATGATTACCCATAATGAAGAAATTGCACAACTTGCAGATCGTGTTATCCGAATAGAGGATGGCCGTATCGACGTAAGGGGGTGAGAAAATGTTGCGTGTTTCAAATAAACGTTGCATCCGCAATCTAGCAAAAAAGAGCTTTAAGAAGTCGAAAACCAGAAATGTGATTGCAATTTTAGCCATTGCATTAACAACCCTTTTGTTTTCTTCTTTGTTTACAATAACGATGTCTTTTAATGAAGCCTTTCAACAATCAAATTTTCGCATGATTGGTGGGTATGCTCATGGAGGGTTTAAACACTTAACAGAAAAACAATATTTGGAGATTAAGGATGATCCACTGATAAAAGAATATGGTACCCGGCGAGTAGTAGGCATAGGAATGGGAGAAAATTTGCGAAAAAATCATGTTGAAGTATGTTGGTGTGATGCAAATGATGCAAAATGGATGTGGCTCAATCCCATAGAAGGGCGCCTGCCAAAAGAAGGAACCAATGAAGCTGCGACTGATTTGGAAATTTTACGCTTACTAGGAGTGGAACCAAAGTTAGGAGAAACATTTACTGTTCCTATGGAAGTGGATGGAAAACCAACAGAACGAACGTATACTTTGTGTGGTTGGTGGGAGAAAGATCCGATTGTAATTGCAAATATGGTTCTAATTCCACAGACAGAGGTAAACGATATTTTAGACAACATGGGTGTTAGCCAACCAGCATTAGATGGAATGACAGGTAGCTGGGATTTAGAGGTGATGTTGTCCAATTCTCATCATATTGAAAAAGATTTAAATCATATTTTAAAGAATCATAATTTTCAAAGTGAAGATAAAAGTCAGGAAGAAAGCTATGTTGATATAGGTGTCAATTGGGGATACACAGGAGCTCAGTTCACAGAACATGCAGATCCTATGACAATCTTAGCAATTGCCGTGCTACTGATATTAATTATTTTTGCGGGTTATTTAATTATCTACAATGTGTTCCAGATTTCTGTTGTCAATGATATTCGTTTTTACGGTCTCTTAAAAACGATTGGAACGACTGGAAGACAGATTAAATCGATTTTGCGTCGACAAGCTCTGAAACTTTGCGTGTTTGGTATCCCGGTAGGGTGTATTTTAGGCTGGCTTATTGGCATAAAACTGAGTCCGTTTATTATGAGTCGGTTCAATGGTCTGGTCATCGATACCATATCGGTGAATCCAGTGATCTTTATTGGATCTGCATTATTTTCTTTACTAACTGTTTACCTTTCCTGTGTGCGCCCAGGGCGAATGGCAGCAAAAATCTCTCCAGTAGAGGCAGTACATTATACGGAAGGAAATAGTCATAAGAAAAAGCAGAAAAAGGGAAAAAAGACCGTTTCTTTGTTTCGAATGGCCTGGAACAATCTGGGACGAAGTAAAGGAAAAACGTTTGTAACAATTCTCTCTCTTACTTTGTCTGTGGTACTATTACAAACCACGGTTTTATTTACCAAAGGATTTGACATGGACAAATATTTAGCAGACAAATCCGTTAGTGATTTTATACTGGCAGATGCTGCTTATTTTCAGGATAATTTACGTAGCTGGAATGCAGGAGAGAGCATATTAGAACCACGCATTATAGAAGAAATCAAAGATCATGGAGAAATAAAAGAGGGGGGTCTGATTTATGGCCAGACAGCAGATGTAGTAGAGTATGCACCTGAAGATTGGGTAAAACAAAAAATGCGTGAGTGGGGGAATACAGAAGAAGAAATTTCAGCTCGTTGCGCTTATGCCTCATACACCAAGGATGGAAGGATATTAGATAGCGTGCACACCTATGGTATGGAGCCGTTTATTTTGGAGCGCTTGAAGGTTTATGATGGTGACATTTCCAAACTAAATGAGCCAGATAACCGATATGTGGCAGCAGTTTATTCAGAAGGAGACTATGGTGAATTTTATAAAAACTCACATTGGGCAAAGGTTGGAGATACCGTGACTTTGCGATACGTAAGTGAGTGGGAAATTTATAATCTAAAAACAGGAGAAATATATGCTAGTGAGGAAGAAGCAGGAGACCAGCAGTGGGAAAGACGTCCACGGACTTATCGGGATGAAACTTTTACCGTAGCGGCTGTTGTAACAATTCCTAATAATTTAAGTTATCGTTATTATGGAAGTGATGAATTTGTGATGGGAGCGGATACTTTCCAAAAGGTAAATGGTACAGAGGATGTTATGTTGTATGCGTTTGATGCGAAACATGTAGCGAAGATGGAACAATATCTTCATCAGTATACAACGAAAGAGGAAGTTCGATATGATTACGAAAGCAAAGCTTCTTATCAGGCTGAATTTAAAGAATTTCAATCTATGTTCCTGATGGTAGGAAGTTTGCTGGCGTTTATTGTAGGACTTGTAGGTGTGCTTAATTTTATCAATGCGATCTTGACAGGAATTTTGACCAGGAAGAGAGAATTTGCTATGCTACAATCTATCGGAATGACAGGAAAACAACTGAAAGTTATGCTGGTATACGAAGGAGTGTTCTATTCATTAGGATCTGTCGTATTTGCATTTGCATTGTCTCTTGTAACTGGTCCACTGACAGGGGTAATATTAGGAAAAATGTTCTGGTTTTTTAGCTATAAACCTACTGTGACACCAATTTTCATTGTTACTCCTATTTTTGCACTGTTAGGATCTGTCGTTCCTTTACTCGTATATCGCCACGTTTCTAGGCAGACAATTGTAGAACGATTAAGAGAAAGCGAAGGATAGTGGATATTATTTTGTAAAATATAATTTACTTCCTGATGATAACAGTAATAGGGGAAGATATTATAATGATGGCAGCTTAAAAAGCCTGTAAATACGGGCTTTGCGAGCTGTCTTTTCTTTTTATGTCGGAAGTCGGGCAGGGGAAAACGTGGCAAAATGCAAGGGAGATGATAATTACCATATAAAATAAAAAGAACTTTTCGACTCAAGCATCTGCATGCAGACACCGTACGAAAAGCCCCTTTAACCTGTTAAGTACCTTTGAAAGAAAGCATCTATAAATAGACACCGGTTCATCAGCACCTAGACTATGTAGGTTTATGATTATTATATATGGGTGTCTAAGTATTGTAAATGCTAAAATCTACTTGACGATAAGGAGACTTTTTTATATCATAGTTATAACGCAATGCGTACAAGGAGGTGCGGGATGAGTCGGGGAAAAGAAGTTAAAGATTTAAGAGAACAGATGGGAATGAATCGCAGAGAATTTTGTGATTACTTTGGAATTCCCTATCGTACAGTACAAGATTGGGAGTCAGAGAAGAGAGAATTACCAGAATATGTATTAAGATTGATGAAGTACCGTGTAAAGGCAGAAAAAATGATACATAGGGAAGAATAAGCTCTATGTATATTTTTTCACCCATTATATGACGCAATGCGTATAATAAAGGAGGGAATATTTTGAATAGAAAAATAAGCGTAGTAGAGGATTTAGAAGGACAAAAAACTGTATTTATACATGACATTAAGTTTAAAGGGAAACGAATGATAAATTGGAAAGAAGTTGAGGAGTATCTAAAAACTTATGTAGGTGAATTTTATGAAATTGAAGATTGTAATGATATAGTATATATTGGTTCTGATCTCCCAGATGAATATACACATTCTAATTACACTAAGATTTTAAAAGGAGCTAATGCAAAAGCTAAAGCAAATGCTGCACAGGGAATTCCAGAATTATTAAAGGTTGCTACCAATAAGGCTTATGAAGAGAATCGCAAAGAAAAACACGAAAAAGATGCAAAATTTGGTTGGTATTCATATGATTCTAAATTTGCATTACCAGTTTTTACAGAAGATGGAGATATTGAGAGATACAATGTATTTCATGTAGCGTTGCTCGTTAGACATGCACAGGATGGGAAAAGATATTTGTATGATATTATAAAAATAAAAAAAGAAACGAGCAACCTTTTCCGGTCCGAAGACTTTACTCAGTAACAAAACCCATTTCTTAAATATCAGTATAATGGAAATCATAGAATAAGTCAATGACTTATAAAAATTGCATATAGAATACTGTAGCATCCCAAATTACAGTAGAAAAAGAAAAGACAGATTTAACATACGTTTGTAAGTATGCTGAATCTGTCTTTTATTATGCTCATTTCAACCTGGAAAATTTACATGGATTCTGCAAAAAGCCATTGGTATGTTACGAGGTATGGTTGAGTATGCCATGAAGACTCAGGAAATGGAAAAAGATGAAAAAGGCAGACCATTGATCTACAAGGAATTCTTTGTAGATGTGACACCTGCATCACGACCAGCAAAAGGAAAGACACTTTGCCCATCTGTTGAAAAAGAAAAAATAGAAGTATTGAGACTGGAAAGCATTAATCAGAAATTACAAAAGAAAAATAAGATGATCTATGCCATAGAAAAAATCTAAAAGCACAGAAAAAAGAACTTTCAAACATAAGTGGATGGATGTGGAACTGGAGTAAAAAAGACAGATTGAAAAATGAAATTTCTTCAAATGAAATGAAACTTACACAGGCAAAATCTTCTCTTGAAGTCATTCCGGCACAGCATGGATTTGCAAACGTTGCTGAATTTAAGAGAGCTTATAATCTGGCTAAGAAAAAATTATCAGAGGCAGAAGAAAGACAAAAGCAATGGAAAAAAGAAAACGAAGAGCAAAAGCCAGTGAAGCAAAAAGTGGAAGCGAATGCAGTGAGAGAAAAAGTAAGTATCTCAAAGAGACTGGAACAGAATAAAGAGCAGGTAGATAGAGAAATAAAGAAAGAGAAGAGTAGGGAAAGGGAATGTTTGTAATATGAATGATAGAGGAATGTTATAGTGGTTCAGTTGTCAAGACAAAAATCTGAGATTTTTATAATGAACTGATACGGTTGATAAGTAACAGGGAACATGAGGAGAATGATGGAACACTCCTCAGATTCATAGATGCATTAAGCTGTATATGGTAAAAGCATTGCTGGGTAATAGCATTCAGCCGGTGTTTTGTACTCAAGGGCAGAATGACATCTCTCAAAGTTGTAGGTGTGGACATAGTGACCAATAGCAGTTCTGGCTTCCTTGATATTATTATATTGTGTCAGATAAGCTTCCTCATACTTGAAACTGCGGAACCAGCGTTCAATCATGATGTTATCAGCCCAACGACTTTTCCCGTCCATACTCTGACGAATTCCGTTTTCTTTTACAAAATCAATATACTGCTGACTTGTAAACTGACATCCCTGATCGGAATTTAGAATTTGTGGCTTTGTTACCCTAAAAGCCTTTTTCAAGGCATTGATAACCATTCTCGTATCCAGGGTATTGTCAATAGACCACGCCAGGTTTGCAGCATCTATGATAGCGCTACGAAGAAGATAAGGGCATACCTTGGCCTGCTGCATCCTCTTGGAGAGATTCATCTTAGGATAAATTGGATAAATATCCATTTCATTCATATAGCGACGTGCCTTACG
>JARIEI010000116.1 GCA_029256845.1 Ruminococcus sp.
TCTCTTCTATACTTTTCATCATTCACATACGCTTTTAATTTTGAAAGTTGTGAAAGATCTTTGATCCATCCATCTCCAATCAAGTTTGTGATCCACTCTGCTAACAACGGATTTCCATGAAGTAAGAATCGTCTCTGCGTAATACCATTCGTCTTATTATTAAACTTTTCAGGCATCATTTCATAAAAATCTTTTAATTCTTGATGTTTTAAAATTTCCGTATGAAGTTTTGCTACTCCATTTACAGAAAATCCTGCAATAATTGCCATATGAGCCATTCGTACTTGATTGTCTCTTAAAATAGACATCTTGTGTACTTTTTCTTCATTTCCTGGATATTGTGCACGCACCTGTTCGATAAAACGACGATCAATTTCTTGAACAATCTGATAAATTCTTGGAAGTAATCTTGAAAACAAATCAATTGGCCATTTTTCCAACGCTTCTGACATAATTGTATGGTTTGTATATGCACAAGTTTTCGTTGTAACATCCCATGCATCTTCCCAACTTAAACCTTCTTGATCGATCAACAATCTCATAAGTTCTGGAACTGCAACAGTTGGATGGGTATCATTCATCTGAATGACAACTTTTTCAGGAAGCTTTCGAATATCATCATGGTTCTTTTTATACTTCTCTATAATTGTTTGGATACTAGCTGAAATAAAGAAATACTGTTGTTTTAAACGAAGCTCTTTTCCAGCATAATGATTATCATTTGGGTAAAGTACATCTACAATTGTCTTGGCAAGGTTTTCTTGTTCAACCGCTTTATGGTAATCTCCTTTATCAAAAGATTCTAATGAAAAATTACTAATCGGCTGTGCATCCCAAATTCGAAGCGTATTTACTACATGATTTCCATAACCAACAACAGGCATATCGTATGGTATTGCTAAAACAGATTCATAATTCTCCTGTATAAAATTATCTTTTCCTGTCTGTGGATCACGTTCAAATCGGATAGATCCACCAAAACGCACTTCTTTTGCGTATTCACTTCTTCGAATTTCAAATGGATTTCCTTCTTTTAACCAGTCATCTGGCGTTTCAATCTGATATCCGTTTTCGATTTTCTGCTTAAACATTCCATAGCGATAACGAATTCCGCATCCATATGCTGGGTAGTTTAAGGTAGCAAGTGAATCTAGGAAACAAGCGGCTAAACGTCCAAGGCCTCCATTTCCAAGAGCCGCATCCGGCTCCTGGTCTTCAATAAGATTTAAGTCAATGTTTAATTCTTCTAATGCCTCTTTCACTTCTTTATAAGCGGTAATATTGATCAGGTTGTTACCAAGTGCACGACCCATTAAGAATTCCATGGACATATAGTATACTGTCTTTGCATCCTTTTTTCGATATTCCGCCTCTGTAGCAAGCCAGTCGTCAATGATAATATCTTTCACCGCATATGACACGGTCTGAAAAATCTGTTGTGGAGTTGCTTCATCGATTTTTTTTCGATACAAAACTTTTACATAATCTTTTACTCTTTCTTTAAAGGCTTCCTTGTCAAATTGTTTGTTAGACATAATATTACTTCCCTTCTTTTTTTACGCCCATTGAAACAGATTCACCATTAATCTTCCAGTCTTTTACATATCCAGCCGGTTCTGCTTTCAAAATACTTTCTGCGAGAACTTCTTGTGCAATTTCATCTCCAAATCTTGCAAAGATATCCTCCACTTTTTCACTTCCTTTATATGTTACATTAATCTTATCCATAACTTCAAAGTCAGCTTCTTTTCTCATTGTTTGAATTTTACTAATTAGCTCTCTTACGAATCCTTCTTCTAATAATTCTTCACTAAGATTTGTATCAAGAACAACTGTGATTCCATTATCATCTTCTGAAACATATCCTTCGATCTGAGCTGTATCAATGAGAAGATCTTCTTTAAACAGTGTGATTTCCTGTCCGTTTACTTCCAATTTCAAAGATCCTTCTGCAGTTAATTCATCCATAGCAGCATTTCCATCCATGCTATTTAATGCATTTTTGATTCCACCTAACAATTTACCATATTTTGGTCCAACTGTTCTCATTTGTGGTTTAAAGCTATAAGATGTGAAATCTCTTACATCGTCTGTAAATTTAACATTCTTTACATTCAATTCTTCTGCAACGATTTCTTTATAGAAGTCAGGTAGATCAAATCCTGCTTTCACAAACATTTGTCCTACTGGCTGACGGTTCTTGATGTTTGCTGTATTACGACACGCACGTCCCATAACTACAAGTTTCAAAACGTTTTCCATGTTTTCTTCAAGTTCTGTATCGATATATGATTCATTAGCTACTGGGAAGTCGCACAAATGAATACTTTCTTTTGCTGTAGCATCAATGCTGCATACAAGATTCTGATAAATCTCTTCTGTCATAAATGGAATCATCGGCGCTGCCACTTTACAAACCGTAACAAGTGCTGTGTAAAGAGTCATGTATGCATTGATCTTATCTTGCTCCATTCCTTTTGCCCAGAATCTTTCACGACTTCTTCTAACATACCAGTTACTCATGTCATCTACGAAATCTTGTAATGCTCTTGCACTTTCTGGAATGCGATAATTTGCAAGATTATGATCAACTGTTTTGATCAGTGTATTCAGTTTTGAAAGTAACCATTTATCCATAACTGGAAGTTTGTCGTATTCCAAACTATATTTGGTTGCATCGAAATGATCGATATTTGCATAAAGTACAAAGAACGCATACGTATTCCATAAAGTTCCCATGAATTTTCTTTGTCCTTCTACTACCGCTTTTCCATGGAAACGATTTGGAAGCCATGGTGCACTATTCACATAGAAGTACCAACGAATCGCATCTGCTCCATATTCATTCAATGCTTCAAATGGATCAACGGCATTTCCTTTTGATTTACTCATCTTTTGTCCATTTTCATCTTGCACGTGTCCAAGAACAATGACATTCTTATATGGCGCTTTATTAAATAATAATGTTGAAATTGCAAGAAGAGAATAGAACCATCCTCTTGTCTGGTCAACCGCTTCTGAGATAAAGTCTGCTGGGAATTGATGTTCAAACAGCTCTTGATTTTCAAATGGATAATGGTGCTGTGCAAATGGCATAGAACCACTGTCAAACCAACAGTCAATTACCTCTGGCACTCTGCGCATTGGTTTTCCACATTTCGGACATCTTACTGTAACTTCGTCAATATATGGGCGGTGAAGTTCAATTTCCTCTGGACAATTATCAGACATTTCTTTTAACTCCGCAATACTTCCGATTGCATGCTGGTGTCCACATTCACACTCCCAAATATTAAGCGGTGTTCCCCAATAACGGTTACGGCTAATTCCCCAGTCTTGAACATTCTCTAACCAATCTCCAAATCGTCCTTTTCCAATTGACTCAGGAATCCAGTTTACAGTGTTGTTATTTGCAATCAAATCCTCTTTTACTGCTGTCATTTTGATGAACCAAGATTCTCTTGCATAATAGATAAGGGGAGTATCACATCTCCAACAATGAGGATAACTATGCTCAAATTTTGGTGCATCGAATAATTGATTTCTTTCCTCTAAATCTTTTAATACAAGTGGATCTGCCTTTTTCACAAATACTCCACCAAATGGAGTCTCTGGAGACATGTTTCCTTTTTCATCTACTAATTGTACAAATGGGAGTCCATAATTTCTTCCAACATTTGCATCATCTTCACCAAATGCAGGCGCAATATGAACAACCCCTGTACCATCTGTTAATGTTACATAAGAATCGCAAGTTACGTAGAAGGCTTTCTTGTGCTGTTTTTCTGCAATCTGTGCTGTGCAAGCGTACAATGGCTCATATTCTTTATATTCTAAGTCTTTTCCTACATAACGCTCCAAAATTTCATATGCTTTAGCATCTTCTGTTGCAAGTTTTCCTAATACAGTGTCCAAAAGAGCCTCTGCCATGTAGTATACATATCCATCATTTGCTTTTACTTTCACATAGCTTTCTTCTGGGTTTACACAAAGTGCAAGGTTAGATGGAAGTGTCCAAGGTGTGGTTGTCCATGCAAGGAAATATGCATCTTCGCCTACCACTTTAAAACGAACAATTGCAGAACGCTCTTTTACATCTTTGTATCCTTGCGCCACTTCTTGTGCAGAAAGTGGAGTTCCACAACGTGGACAATAAGGAACAATCTTGAATCCTTTGTAAAGAAGTCCTTTATCCCAGATTTGTTTTAAAGCCCACCATTCAGACTCGATAAAGTTGTTATCATAGGTAACATATGGGTGTTCCATATCTGCCCAGAAACCAACTGTGCTAGAAAAATCTTCCCACATTCCTTTGTATTTCCATACACTTTCCTTACACTTGTCAATAAATGGCTCAAGACCATATTCTTCAATCTGATCCTTTCCATCTAATCCCAATAATTTTTCAACTTCAAGTTCTACTGGAAGTCCATGGGTATCCCAACCAGCTTTTCTTGGAATCATGTTTCCTTTCATTGTACGGTATCTCGGAATCATATCTTTGATAACACGTGTTAAAACATGACCAATATGTGGTTTTCCGTTTGCTGTTGGAGGTCCATCATAAAAGGTATATTCTGGACACCCTTGTCTTTCATCCATACTTTTCTGAAAGATTTGATGATCTTCCCAGAATTTTTCAATCTGTTTCTCTCGTTCGACAAAATTCATGTCTGTGGTAACTTTTTTGTACATCTTTTTCTTTCCTTTCTGCACCTTTGATAATAAAAGAAAAGCTCTTGTCCGTAATAGGACAAGAGCTTACAACTCACATAACCACCTCTTACTACATACTTAGGACTCTCATCCTGTATATGCGTTCCTTTAACGGCGGAACACCGTCAGCCTTTACTTCATATCGGTTCAAGTGCTGCAACTCAGAAGTGATTTTCAGAAATATCCTACTTGCACCGGTCTTCCACCATCTCCGGCTCGCTTTTCCGTTCAAATAAATCTTACTGTCTTCGTCAGCGTCTTTTCATAATAAATCTACACGAAATCATTATAATGTTAAAATGTGGGCTCGTCAAGTCTCTAACTCCACTCTTTTATCTTCTTTTTCTACGTTTTCTACGTTTCATAAAAAGAATTATTTTAACAACAACTAAAATAAGGACAACAACCATAAGGCCGATAAACACTAATTCCGTAGCGATCTTTTTATTCTCTTCTCTACTCGATGGATTCTCTTTACTTGGCTTTGTTTGGGAAGGCTTTTTTCCCTTTGTCAAAGATTGATATCCTTTTTCTGTCAAAGACACATCAAATCGCCCTACTTCATGTCCTTCGTATTTGTAAACAATCTGTCCCGTTCGAATCCCTGTATCTGTAAGAACAATTTCCTTTTGGAGCTTGGAAAAATCAAGATTCGAAGGAAGTAATAAAGTTGCATCTTTTTTTACAAATTCTTGAATAGCCTCTTCATTTTCCACCTCTTCAATCGGTACTTTTTTGAAATTATCAAATCCATAGGCCAACATCTTCTTGGTATCATTATAAATTTCTTTTCCGTAATCATGCAATACGACTGCTACGAGACGTTTGCCATCTTTCTCTGCCATAGTCACAAGGGTATTCATTGCTTCTTCTGTGTATCCTGTTTTTCCACCTGTACACGTCTCATCGTAATATTCACTGTATGGGTTAAGCATTTTATGCACTTGCTGAAACACTCTTTCTTCTTTTACGAGATTGGTGACACCAATCTTATATTCGCTTTTCTTCATAATCTGTCGAAATTCTTCATAAGAATACACTTTTGATGCAATCTTAGCCATATCATATGCACAAGTATAATGCTCTTCATCATGAAGTCCATAAGAATTCACCCAATGTGAATTTACACAGCCAAGTTCTCGACTCTTTTCATTCATTTTCTCAATAAAGCGATTATAGTCTCCGCCGAAATACTGTTTTCCTACTGTTTCTGCAACGGCATGTGAAACTTCATTTGCAGATGCCAACAAAACTGCATATAAGGCATCTTCCATACCAATAATTTCCCCCGGTCTCATTCCAATATGCGCATCTTCATATTGAAGAAAAGACACACTATCCTGTGTAAATTCTACCTCATCGGTAAGAGATGCATTTTCTAAAGTAAGCAACACTGTCAAAAGCTTTGTAATACTGGCCGGATAGTGCTTTTCTTCTATGGCTTTTCCAAAGAGAACCTCTCCCGTATCCATATCCATGACAATTCCTGCATCAGCATAAATAGCTGGTGCCTGTGGCCAATCTTTGATCCCATTCGTATCAATCGGTTTTGCATAAGCATCTGCTTTCATCTTTTCATATGGATTTACATTTTCTCCCTCTGCGTATAGCGGATGACACTGAAACGTCAGAAGAAATACCACAATTATACATACAATTAATTTCTTTTTTTTCATCCCTTCTCTCCCTTAGTTACGACACTTTGCATTTTTTTAAAATTCCAAGTCCTACTGGATATGGTCCTGTGTGCACTCCAATCGTTGAGCCAATCTGCATTTTTTGCCAGCTTCCGATCTCCATTTCTTCTTCATTTAGGCGTTCTCTTAGCATATCCTGAAACCACTTGTATTCTGGCACTTCCGCACCGATTCCTGTTGCCAATAAATATTCCTTCAAATCTATATTCTTCTCTTTTACGTAGGAAATAAACTTTTCAATCACTTTTTGTAAAGATTTCTTTCTTCCTCTGCAAATTTCTGCCGGCTGCAATTCTCCGTCATAAAAATGAAGAATCGGCTTGATGTGAAGCATACTTCCTGCAATACTTGCAGCTTTTCCAATTCGACCACCATGTTCCAAATATTTTAAGTCATTTGTTGTAAAGAAAATGTGTCCTGTGCTTTTAATCTCTTCTAAGTGCATGATTGCCTCGTTTAATCCAACTTCCATATTTCGAAGACGAACTGCTTCTTGCACAAATAATCCTTCCAAATCCGTTGCTAATTCAGAATCTAACACGTAAATCTCAGCATCTTCATACTCTTCTTCTATTGCCATTTTTGCATTCATGGCCGCCTGCATAGAGCCACTAAATTTCTTTGTTAGACAAATACACAACACAGGAAGTTTTTTTCGTGCAAAAGGAATAAATGCATCAATATAATCTTGAACAGAAGGCATAGATGTCTTTGGAAAACAATCTTCATGCGTGATCATTTTCTCGTAAAATTCATCAATTGAAAGATCAATTCGTTCTCTTAAGTATGTTTCCCCATCAAATGTTACATAAAACGGAACTACGGTGATATGCTCCTTTTGGGTATACTCCTCATCTAAATCTGCTGCTCCATCACAAATAATCTCAAACTTCATTTTCTATATCCTTTCAACCTTTCAATCTCGTCCTAACTTATTTTTACAGATAATGGACATTATACTTTTTTATTTGAAAGAGTTCAATATATAATGCCAAAACAACTATATTTCCGTAAAAAAAGTGTTGCGACCAAAGTCCCAACACTTATCTTTCTATTCTTTTCCGTCAAAGCAATATGTACATAGTTTACATGGTGAAATGCCTATTGATTCAATGAGATCATCGAGTCTGTGATAACGTAACGTTGTAAAATTCTGTCGTTTTCTAATTTCCTCTACCATGGCATTATAGCGTTCACAACATGGATTAGAATATTCTTTTAAAACTTCTTCCGTAACCTCTCCCTCTCGTTCTTTGATCACCTGTCTGGTAATTAATTCAGATTCTGATTTTGTACGTGAAAAGTTTAAATATTTACAACCATACAATAATGGTGGGCAAGCTGGTCGAACGTGAACTTCTTTTGCTCCACTTTGATACAAAAATTCTGTAGTTTCACCAAGCTGTGTTCCACGAACAATGGAATCATCAATAAGGAGAAGTTTCTTATCTTTAATGAGTGGTTGTACCGGAAGCAATTTCATCTTTGCGATCAAACTTCTTTGTTCTTGATTTGCCGGCATAAATGACCTTGGCCATGTCGGTGTATATTTAATAAATGGTCTTGCATATGGGATTCCAGACTGATTCGCATATCCAATTGCATGCGCAATACCAGAATCTGGAACACCTGCAATAATATCTGGAGAAATTTGTCCTTCATCTCGATTTGCCAAAAGTTTTCCACATTCATATCTCATTTTTTCTACATTAACCCCTTCATATGTAGAAGTTGGATATCCAAAATAAACCCATAGGAATGAACAAATCTTCATTTTTTCTTGTGGTCCACTTAATACTTCCACATGATCTGGCGTCACAAAATCAATTTCTGCTGGTCCTAGTTCTCTATAATCCTCATACCCAAGATTTATATAGGCAAAGTTTTCAAAAGAAATACAGTAAGAATCTTCTTTTTTTCCAATGAAAACAGGTGTTCTTCCATATTTATCACGGGCTGCATAAATTCCCTTTTCAGTCATTAATACAATAGTCATAGACCCATCTACGATATCTTGTACAAAACGAATTCCTTCTTCAATGGAATCTTTTTTACAAATCAGTGCTGCAACCAATTCGGTGCAATTGATTTTCCCTCCGCTCATTTCCTGAAAATGTGTATGTCCATTTTCATAAACTTTTGTTAATAATTCATCAAGATTATTGATTCTACCAAGAGTCATAAGCGCAAAACTTCCAAGATGTGACTGAATCAATAGAGGCTGAGGATCATAATCAGAAATACAGCCAATTCCAAGATTTCCTGTCATCTCACCTGCATCTTTTTCAAATTTTGTACGAAAAGGAGAATTCTCAATATTGTGAATTGCTCGTTGAAACCCTTCTGGGCCGTAAGTTGCCATTCCACCTCTTCTTGTACCTAGATGCGAATGATAATCTACCCCGTAGAATAACTCCAGTGTACAGCTACGCTTTGATGCCACTCCAAAAAAACCGCCCATTTTTTTCTCCTTCCAAAATCCATTTACACTCCAAATTTACGTTTTCAGTTTAGCAGACATTTTTTCCTTCGTAAAGTCAAAGGCTTTCCGTTTTTTTCATTTTTCATCAAATTTTCACGTTATTTATGGCACTTATTATTTATGCTAATTTTCGTTTATCAGCATTTTTATAACTGCATGTAAAAACATATATTTTTCATCTTTTTTTATGTTTGGAACGAAATTTAGGCTTTACTTATGACTAATGATGCAATTATAATAGTCCCTAGCAGGAAATCCTGCCCCATCTGTGTAGACAGATTGTATCTAATTAACATTGTATATATATAAGGAGGTAAGGTATGCCACAAAGGACAGACATTCATAAAATACTGATCATTGGTTCCGGCCCAATTATTATCGGCCAGGCTTGTGAATTTGATTATTCAGGTACACAGGCATGTAAAGCATTGAAAAAGCTAGGGTACGAAATTGTTTTAGTTAATTCTAATCCAGCAACAATTATGACAGACCCAGAAACTGCTGATGTTACATACATCGAACCACTTAATGTAGAAAGACTTGAACAGATTATCGCAAAGGAACGTCCTGACGCGCTGCTCCCTAATCTTGGCGGCCAGTCCGGGCTTAATTTATGTTCGGCACTTGCTAAAGCCGGTGTGCTTGACAAGTATAATGTAGAGGTTATTGGTGTTCAAGTAGATGCCATCGAACGTGGCGAAGACCGTATCGAATTTAAAAATGCCATGAATGCACTCGGAATTGAAATGGCACGAAGCGAAGTTGCTTACTCTGTGGACGAAGCACTTTCCATCGCTGAAGAACTAGGTTACCCTGTTGTTCTTCGCCCTGCTTACACTATGGGTGGCGCCGGTGGTGGTCTTGTTTACAACAAAGACGAACTAAAAACCGTATGTGCACGTGGTTTAAAGGCCAGCCTTGTAGGCCAGGTTCTTGTAGAAGAATCCATCCTTGGCTGGGAAGAATTAGAATTAGAAATTGTTCGTGACCAGAAAAACAATATGATCACTGTATGTTATATTGAAAATATTGATCCATTGGGTGTTCACACCGGAGATTCTTTCTGTTCCGCTCCAATGTTGACCATTTCAAAAGACTGTCAAAAACGTCTCCAAGAACAAGCTTATAAAATCGTAGAATCTGTAGAAGTAATAGGTGGTACAAACGTACAATTTGCTCACGATCCAGTCAGCGATCGTATCATTGTCATTGAAATCAATCCTCGTACTTCTCGTTCTTCTGCTCTTGCTTCAAAAGCAACTGGATTTCCAATTGCTCTTGTATCTGCAATGCTTGCAGTTGGTCTTACTTTGGATGAAATTCCATGTGGTAAATATGGTACACTTGATAAATATGTACCTGATAGTGATTATATCGTAATCAAGTTTGCTCGCTGGGCATTTGAAAAATTCAAAGGTGTAGAAGACAAACTTGGAACTCAGATGCGTGCTGTTGGCGAAGTAATGAGTATTGGAAAAACTTACAAAGAAGCGCTCCAAAAAGCCATTCGTTCTTTGGAAACTGGATGCTATGGACTTGGACACGCTAAGAATTTTGATAAATTAAGTAAACGTGAACTTCTTCATATGCTTACTACACCAACAAGTAATCGTCACTTCATTATTTATGAAGCTCTTAGAAAAGGAGCTACAATCGAAGAAATCCATGAATTGACACAGATCAAAACATATTTCCTTCAAGAAATGAAAGAATTAGTAGAGGAAGAAGAAACTTTAACACAAAACAAAGGCCAGCTTCCATCCGACGAACAACTCATATCTGCAAAGAAAAATGGTTTTTCTGACAAATATTTAAGTCAGATTCTTGAAATTTCCGAAGAATCTATCCGCACAAAACGTTTAGAGCTTGGCATAAAAGAAGAATGGGAAGGCATTCACGTAAGCGGAACAGAAGATAATGCTTATTATTATTCTTCTTATAATGGAACAGACAAAAATCCTGTCTCTTCTGACAAACCAAAGATCATGATCCTTGGTGGTGGACCTAACCGAATTGGACAAGGAATTGAATTTGACTATTGTTGTGTTCACGCATCTTTGGCACTGAAAAAATTAGGATTTGAAACAATTATCGTAAACTGTAATCCTGAAACCGTATCCACTGATTATGATACATCCGACAAACTTTACTTTGAACCTCTTACATTGGAAGACGTTCTTAGCATCTACGAAAAAGAAAAACCAGTCGGCGTTATTGCTCAGTTTGGAGGACAGACACCTCTTAATCTTGCTGCTGACCTCGAAAAGAACGGAGTTAAGATCCTTGGAACTGCTCCTTCTGTTATCGATCTTGCAGAAGACCGTGATTTATTCCGTAACATGATGGATAAATTGGAAATCCCAATGCCAGAATCTGGCATGGCAGTCAATGTTGACGAAGCCATTTCCATTGCAAACTCTATTGGTTATCCAGTTATGGTAAGACCTTCTTACGTACTTGGCGGACGTGGAATGGAAGTTGTTTATGATGATGAAAGTATGAAGGATTACATGACAGCTGCAGTTGGCGTAACACCTGATCGTCCAATCCTCATCGACCGTTTCTTAAGTCACGCAATGGAATGTGAAGCAGATGCCATCAGCGACGGAACACACACTTTTGTTCCTGCTGTTATGGAGCATATCGAACTTGCAGGTATTCACTCTGGTGACTCTGCATGCATCATCCCTTCTGTACACATTTCAGAAGAAAACGTGAAGACAATCGAAGAATATACAAAGAAAATTGCAGAAGAAATGCATGTGAAAGGTCTTATGAACATGCAGTATGCGATTGAAAATGGTAAGGTTTATGTACTAGAAGCAAATCCACGTGCATCAAGAACAGTACCTCTTGTTTCGAAAGTATGTAACATTCGCATGGTACCTCTTGCAACAGATATCATCACTGCGGAACTTACAGGCAGACCTTCACCAATCGAAAACTTACCTCAGCAGGTAATCCCACACCATGGTGTAAAACAAGCTGTATTTCCATTTAACATGTTCCCTGAAGTAGACCCGCTTTTAGGACCTGAGATGCGTTCAACTGGAGAAGTTTTAGGACTTTCTGCATCCTATGGTGAAGCATTCTACAAAGCACAGGAAGCTGCACAAAGCCCACTACCATTAAGTGGAACTGTTCTGTTCTCCGTAAGTCGAAAAGACAAACCTGAATTAGTTGAAATCGCAACCC
>JARIEI010000204.1 GCA_029256845.1 Ruminococcus sp.
AATTATTTTCATATACCTATGAAAGAGATTTGATTACGGACCAGGATATCGAACAAATCTGTACGACGCATATTTCAAATAATATTTTTGCTATGATTGATGCGGTGGCAAATAAAGAGCAAAGAAAAGCACTTGACTTGTATTATGAATTACTTGCTATGAAAGAGCCGCCAATGAAGATTTTAGCGCTTCTTGTGAAACAGTATCATATGCTTTATGTTACGAAAAGCATGGTCAAAAAAGGGTTTCGGCAAAACGAGATTGCTTCAAAACTTGGCGTTCATCCATATGCATCTAGTAAATATATGAATCAGTCTAGAAAATTTCGATCAACAGACTTGCGTGCAATTTTAGAAGAAGGTGTTGATTTAGAGGAGCGGGTTAAGACAGGAAGACTGAAAGATATTCTTGCAGTAGAAATGTTTCTCATCAAAAATTCTACGTCCGAAACATAACAGGAGTGGGAATTTAGGGAAAACTGTTGCAAAAATACAGCATGACATGATAGGATAACACTGTTTGATAGATATAGGAGGAATAAAAGTTGTCAGGAATAGATCAAAGTAAAATTAGAAATTTTTGTATTATTGCACATATAGATCACGGAAAATCTACGCTTGCAGACCGGATTATAGAGAAAACTGGACTTTTAACAAGCAGGGAGATGCAGTCACAGGTCCTTGATAATATGGACTTGGAGCGAGAAAGAGGAATTACAATTAAGGCTCAGACGGTACGTACGGTGTATAAAGCAAAGGATGGAGAAGAATATATCTTCAATCTTATTGATACACCGGGTCATGTGGACTTTAATTATGAGGTTTCTAGAAGTTTGGCAGCATGTGATGGAGCCATTCTTGTTGTAGATGCAGCCCAGGGGGTAGAGGCACAAACTCTTGCCAATGTTTATTTGGCCTTGGATCATGATCTGGATGTTATGCCAGTGATTAATAAAATTGATCTTCCAAGTGCAGATGCACCACGTGTGATCGAAGAAATCGAAGATGTTATCGGGATAGAAGCGGAAGATGCACCACTTATTTCTGCAAAAACAGGATTAAATGTGGATGATGTGTTAGAGCAGATTGTAAAAAAGATTCCAGCGCCAACTGGAGATGAACAGGCTCCTTTGAAAGCGTTGATTTTTGATTCTCTTTATGATTCCTACAAAGGCGTTATTGTTTTTTGTAGAATCAAAGAAGGAAAAGTAAAAAAAGGTACCAAGATCCGTATGATGGCCACTGGTGCTCAAGCAGATGTAGTAGAAGTTGGGTATTTTGGCGCAGGTCAGTTTATACCATGTGAGGAATTGAGTGCAGGAATGGTTGGTTACATTACAGCCAGTCTTAAAAATGTAAAAGATACACGTGTAGGTGATACAGTAACAGATGCCCAGCGCCCATGTGAAGAACCGCTTCCAGGATATAAAAAGGTTAATCCTATGGTTTATTGCGGTTTATATCCGGCAGACGGAGCAAAATATCCAGATTTAAGAGATGCATTAGAAAAACTTCAGTTAAACGATGCAGCGCTTCAGTTTGAAGCAGAAACATCGGTTGCACTTGGATTTGGATTTCGATGTGGATTCTTAGGTTTACTCCATTTGGAAATTATTCAGGAGCGTTTAGAGAGAGAATACAACCTAGATCTTGTAACGACTGCACCAAGTGTTATCTATAAAGTACACAAGACAAATGGGGAAGTGATTGATCTTACCAATCCTACCAATCTTCCGGATCCTGCAGAGATTGACTACATGGAAGAGCCAATGGTAAAAGCAGAGATTATGGTAACAACAGAGTATATTGGCGCTATTATGGAGTTGTGTCAGGAACGACGTGGTGAATACCAAGGATTAGATTATATAGAAGCAAGTCGAG
>JARIEI010000021.1 GCA_029256845.1 Ruminococcus sp.
ACAATACATGGGGCCATCTGCTGTGCTTGTCTAAACAAATCACGGACACGTGAAGCACCAACACCTACATACATTTCAACGAAAGCCGATCCTGACAGAGAGAAAAATGGAACTTTTGCTTCTCCTGCGACCGCTTTTGCTAGCAATGTCTTACCCGTACCTGGAGGTCCTACTAAAAGAGCACCTTTTGGAAGTTTCGCTCCAATTCCAGTGTATTTCCCCGGATTATGTAGGAAATCTACAACCTCCTGCAGCGATTCTTTTGCTTCGTCTTGCCCAGCCACATCATGGAATGTAACTCCTGTTTCTCTTTCCACATATACTTTCGCATTACTTTTACCAATTCCCATCATTCCTCCGCCTTTTGACATGCGTTTCATAAAGTAAGTAAAAAATACAACCAAAAGAATGATCGGTAGAATCACGGTAATAAATAATTCGAAAATCATAGCTGACATCGCATCTGGTGGTTCTTGCTCGAACTTCACCTTTGCTTTGGTAAGACGTTCTATCAATTTATCATCCCTTACTGCACCTGTATAATAGTCTGGAGATTTTTCTTCTTTTTCCCCTATAAACTCTTTCATAAACTCAGCCGTAGGGTCTTTTTTTTTCTTTTCACTATCCGTCAAAGTAATATATAGCTTATTTGGATTAATGAGAACTTTTTTAATCTTGCCCTGATTCATTAGTGAAAGAAATTTATCATAGCTGATCTTTTCTGGTTCATTTCCACGCATCATAGAATAAAATCCCATAATCACCAAAAAAGTCAGCAATGTCGTCATCATGACAACACCAAATCCCTGTTTTTTCTTTTTAGGGTCTTTATTGTTATTATTATTTTGATTATCCATTATTTTCCTCCTAAAAGTCCACTATTCATATTATAGATTCCATATATACATAAATCAATAAAAAGATTGTGAAAATATTGTAAACACTACGTATTTTATAGTATACTAGATTTGAATACGTCAAGAGAGAGGGAAAAAACATGAAAATCGGATTTGACAATGACAAATATTTAAAACTACAATCAGAACACATTCGTCAGAGAATCAATCAGTTTGACAACAAACTTTATCTTGAATTTGGTGGAAAATTATTTGATGACTACCATGCGGCAAGAGTTCTTCCAGGATTTGAGCCTGACAGCAAGCTTAAGCTTTTAAAACAACTTAGTGATCAGGCCGAGCTTGTAATCGTCATCAGTTCACGTGATATCGAAAAAAACAAAGTGCGAGGAGACTTAGGAATCACTTATGATTCTGATGTATTGCGTCTTATTGGATCCTTCCGAGACAATGGGCTTTACGTAGGAAGTGTAGTAATCACTCAATATTCTGGACAAGAAAGTGCCCTGCTTTTCAAACATCGTCTAGAAAAATTTGGAATCCATGTTTATGTTCACTACAATATCGCTGGATATCCATCCAACATCCCTATGATTGTTAGTGAAGAAGGCTTTGGTAAAAATGAATATATTGAAACAAGCCGACCACTGGTCATCGTTACCGCACCTGGACCTGGAAGTGGAAAAATGGCAACTTGTCTTTCTCAATTGTACCATGAACACAAACATGGTGTTCACGCTGGATACGCAAAATTTGAAACATTTCCTGTGTGGAATCTCCCGCTAAAACATCCAGTAAATCTTGCCTATGAAGCAGCAACGGCTGATTTAAATGATGTAAACATGATTGATCCATTTCACTTAGATGCCTATGGCATCACTACTGTTAATTATAATCGTGATGTAGAAATCTTCCCTGTATTAAATACCATGTTCGAAAAGATTTATGGATCCAGTCCTTATAAATCTCCTACCGATATGGGGGTTAACATGGCAGGTAATTGTATTGTGGATGATGAAGCTTGTAAAGAAGCATCTCGTCAAGAAATTGTACGTAGATACTATGCTTCTTTAAACGCACTCCTTTTAGGAACCACTTCCGAAGAAGAGGCTGCTAAAATCGAATTACTTATGAATCAAGCAAATGTAACAACAAACGATCGAAAAGTAGTTTCTGCTGCTTTAAAGCGTGCAGAAGAAACTGGAAGTCCTGCTGCCGCCCTAGAATTAGAAGATGGTCGTATGATTACAGGAAAGACTTCGAATCTTTTAGGACCATCTGCCGCACTCCTTTTAAATGCAATTAAAGAATTGGCCGGGATTGATCATAACCTTCACATTATTTCACCAGAATCCATTGAACCAATTCAGAAACTTAAAGTCGAATATCTTAAAAGCAAAAACCCACGCCTGCATACAGACGAAGTACTAATCGCTTTATCTGCCAGTGCAGCAAACAGCGAACTTGCAAGAACTGCACTTCAGCAATTACCTCGGTTAAATGGTTGTCAAGTTCACACTTCTGTTATGCTTTCAGATGTAGACATCAAAACATTTAAAAAACTTGGTATTCAACTTACATGTGAAGCAAAATACGAAACAAACCACATTTTCCGATAAGTCAAAAAAAGAACGATTCCTTAAGAACCGTTCTTTTTTTGATATCTTTTTTTATCATAACTTCTAACTAATTTTACCGCTAACCAAGCACTAAACATTCCAATCAAAATCCCCGCCACTACATCCGACGGATAATGTACTCCCACATACAATCTCGAAAAGGCAATGAGGGAGGCTAACACAACTGCTAATATTCCCCATATTTTAGGAGAAAGTCTATGTAAAACCATGGCAACTGCAAAGGATGCACAAGAATGTCCCGATGGAAAAGAAAAATCATGTTGTTTTTCAATCAACAATTGAAGCCCTGGAACCACCTCATAAGGTCTCGTTCTCGCCACTATATTTTTCAGTGCCACATTTGTAATAAGTGTACCAATTACAAGAGAAATCAAACAAGTAACTCCTAATTTTCTTGTTTTTTTCGGTATAAGTAATATGAGCGACAACGCAATCCAAAACCAACCAACATCCCCCAAAAAAGTAATAAACTTCCAAAACGGGGTCATTGCATCTGACCTTATATAATTTTGTATCAGTAATAATAGGTTACCATCTAGTTGTAGCAATTGCTGCATATTTTTTCTCCTTAATCATATTAAAGCTTCCATACGTCCTAGGGATGACAATTACATATCTTCTCTTCTGTTGTATCTTTTTATTTTTTTGATATCCGCTTCTTTAAAATTACTAGATTCACTCCCTTTTAGAGAATTGTTCCAACAAAATCTTTCGCTCTTTAATTGAACCTTTCCCATTTCTTCTTTTAAACGAGGGGTTCGAAAGTCTTTCTTTGTATTCACTGCATCAAAAAATTTTTCAACTGATATGTTGATCCATCCAAAGTGGATTGTCCCTAGTGCCTTCTCCTTCGAAAGGCTGCCAAAAGAGCAAAACCTGTTCTCCACGATCATCCAACATATCAGTGTGATTGTTACCGCTGAAACAAATATCATCATATTTCTTTCCAACATAGTTTCCACTCCTTTCGCTTATTTATTTATCTTAATATTATATCTTTTTTATCGAATAGTCAATCTATTTCTTTTTCTGTAAATAATTCTTCTACTATCGATTCATATATCGTAATTTTTTCTGATTTTCGAATCTTTTTTATGCATTTATCTGCATCAATAAATAAATTTCCAACATAAAACCAAAATTCTTTCATTTTAAATAAAACAGTTTTATCACCGAAAAGCACTTGCTTATATGCTTCCAAAATTTCGTCGTGAAATGCTCTTAAGGTCATTTTATCTACTTTTATTCCTGTTCTAATCTCCCGAGCAAGACCTGGATTTGTAAGCATTCCACGCCCAAGCATAATCCGATCCAGGCTCGGGAAGTTTTTTGTTATTCGTTCATAATCCTCTTTTGTAAAAATGTCTCCATTGTAGCACACATGATTTTTGCTTTTCTGAAGGGCATACGCAAAAACTTCTAAATTTGGTGTTCCTTTATACATATCCTTTTGCAGTCTTGGATGAATGATCAGTTCTGACACAGGGTATCTGTTAAAAAGATTCAAAATCGGTCCAAACTCTTCTGGTTCATACAAACCAATTCTTGTCTTTATAGATACGTTAATCGTAACATGATTAAATACCTCGTCCAAAAAACGATCTAATTTCTCAAGGTCTGCTAAAAATCCAGAACCTCTTCCTTTCGTTACGACTGTTTTGGATGGACATCCAAGATTTAAATTTATCTCATCGTAGCCGTATTCTTTTAAAATTTTTGCAGTGCACAAAAAATCTTCTGCTACATTCGTTAAAACTTGAGGAACTGCATTCATTCCTTTATTATGTTCTGGAAGAACGTCGTTCCTTTCTTTATAGCTAAGTTTTCCAAATTGATTGGGAAGAATAAATGGAATAAAAAATTTATCTATATGACCAAAATGTCTATTCAATGCATTTCGATATACATATCCACTAATTCCCTCAAATGGTGCAAAATAAAGTTCCATTCTTATAAAACCTTTCCGCGAATCTTATTCCAAATTTGACCTTGAAAGTATTCGTAAGCTCGATCATAAATAAATATTCCTATCTGCCCTACAAATAGAATTATTACAATTAGTTTTGTGGAAAGTTGTCTCCCAAATAAGAAATCTTGGAATACAAGTACAAGTGGAATATACTCCAAATTAAAAATAGCATACTTTACAGACCAAAAAATGCGCTTCTTGTTTCCTTTCATTCTACCAATTAGATCAAATGTAATCTCTACTGCCAGTATGTAAAATCCCATAGCTGCAAAGGATAGAACATAAAATTTATTCGGACAAACAAAGAACCCTAAAAGAACAGCTGCAATGTAAAATGCTATCCCTGTCTTTTTTCCCATTTCTCGTATAATCACCCCTACAAAATATGAGGCTACTGCCAAAAGAAATAATGTACTGGTTTCAATTACACTGCCAAGTACCATGCAAATGATAGTTATCGCCAAAAGTAATCCTCCTAGCGCAACTCTTTTCGCTTTTACATGCATGAACAAAGATCGCCTCCCATACACTCGCATAAACTATCTGCACACCACAAATCACAGCAGGCGTTTCCGGTACCACATGTAGGCGTCTGCATTCCATATCCATTGCCATACGGTGTAGACTGGTATCTTCTACTTGCCCAATCTAACTGATTCAACAACTGCTGATATTGCATATTTCTTGGCTCCATATTCACTGCCTGAGCTGCGTGATCTCTTGCCAAAACATTGTTACCAACATTCGCATTTGCAATGGCACTTAAATAGTACCATTGACTACTTCTTGTTCCCATGCGATTCAATAGACTGATTGCCTCTTGATACCGTCTACTATTTATATAATTATACACCGCCTGAAGTTCCGCATCTGGCTGGCTATTATAAGTATTACTTTGTTGATTCGCAGATCCTTGATACTGATATCCATAACCATATGAATTGGAACTTCCGCCATGTTCACGCTCTTTCATAATCGTATCGTAGGCTTCTTGAACTTCCTTAAATTTTTCAACCGCTAAATCTGCAAGTGGATTATTCACATTTGCATCTGGGTGATATTTTCTACTTAATTCTCTATATGCTTTTTTCACTTCATCATCTGATGCATTGCTGGATATTCCCAGGACATCATATGGATTCTTTGTCATTCTTTTTTTCCTCACTTATATTCTTTTGTTGCTGAAGTTTACGATATTTCATCCAAACTCCATCATATAATATATTTCGTAAAATGTCTATATCCAATAAACATGGAAGTTTTTCAAACTGCACCGATGCTTCTGCAATCATCATACACAACATTTGATGGCAAACCTCTTCATAATTTTGTTGTTTATTTAAGTGTTTAAGAGGATTATAATTCCCATCTTTTAAATCTTGTTCCAAATCTTCATATGCATCCATAATGTAAATAAATTTTCCAAGATAAAACCCAATTTCTCTAAGACGGGGCTCCCACATGTCCTCTTCATAAACTAGCACTTCTCCCAAAAGTCGACCAAAACACCCGGAAGTAGCATCTATGTCTGTGCAATTTGATTTTTCCAATTCGACAAGCTGTTTTAATGCTTCTTTTATTGCTTGACTTTGCCGCGGATATTTTTTAATTAATTTTCTCACTTTTCTTTCCAAGATTTTTGTTCCAATAAATCCCGAAACTTTTCTTTCATCGTCCCAGTCATCTTTCATATGATAATAAGCAAGAAGAACATTCATGTCAGCAACATATTCTGTGATGGAATTTTGTAACATTTTCTGTTTTTTTAGCGGATGTACTTTACATCGGTGTTCTTCTTCTTTTGTCAACGTTTCATATAAAGAGGTCAACAATATTACAGCAAACGTCATATCATAAGAAAGTGTCATTTGTCCAAGATTTCCATGGTTCTCTTTTAATGTACGACAAAGTCCACAATAATATGCTTTATATTTTCTATAATCTTTTCGTTTTAATTCTGGTTCGCAAATTGTTACATAGCCAAACATTTCAGCACTCCTTTTCGCTTGAGATTCCTCACATTTCTTCTTATGTTACGCATGTTTTTTTTCATTGTCAATCTTTTATTTCCTTGTCTATCTGTTTCTTTTCCCTTCTATTTGTGATATGATGAGACTATCTTATAGTATCGATTTTAGATATATCAAATAAAATAAAGAAGGGAGTATTTAACGAAATATGCAAAAAGAAAATTTGAAAAAATTATTAGATGTGGCAGCTGGTCGAATCCTTGCTGACACCGTTATAAAAAACTGTAAAGTGATTGATGTCTATAACGGTAGCATTATTGCTGGGGATATTGCTTTATGCGACGGAATAATTGCTGGCGTTGGTAATTACGAAGGTCGCATTACCATTGACGCAGAGGGACGATATGCTTCCCCTGGTTTTATCGATGGACATATCCACATCGAATCATCCTACGTAAGTCCCGAAGAAATTGGTCGCCTTCTTGTTCCTCATGGTGCAACAACCATTATCGCAGATCCACATGAAATTGTAAATGTATGCGGTATTCCCGGACTGAATTATATGCTAAACGCTTCCGAGAAAACTGCACTCGATATTAAATTTATGTTGCCTTCTTGTGTTCCTGCCACACCATTTGAACACGCTGGTGCCATCGTTGATGCCAAAGCTATGGATACCCCAATAAAAGACGATCGCATTCTTGGACTTGGTGAATATATGAACTTTCCTGGTATCATTAATGCCTTTGACAGTGAATTAGATAAACTTTGTGTAGCAAAGAAATCTGGAAAACTAATTGATGGTCATAGTCCTGGAATTATGGGAAAAGATTTAAATGCATATGCCGCTGCTTCCGTACATACGGATCATGAATGTTCTACTTTAGAAGAAATGAACGATCGCCTTTCACGCGGAATGTATGTTTTACTTCGTCAAGGTTCTGCTTGCCATAATCTTCGTCCTCTTTTAAAAGGAGTCACTTCCATGAATAGCAGACGTTGTCTTCTTTGCTCTGATGACCGTCAGCCAAAAACAATTTTTGAGGAAGGACACATTGACAACCACCTTACGATCTGCGTAGAAGAAGGTTTGGATGCATTTACTGCAATACGAATGGCCAGTTTAAATGCTGCAGAATGTTACCATCTGTATGACAGAGGTGCCATTGCCCCTGGGCTTCGTGGAGATATTGTACTTCTTGATAATTTAAAAGACTTTAAAGTTGCAAAAGTATTGATCAATGGGGAATTAGTTGCAGAAAACGGCACTTATCTACTCCCTGTAGAAAAATACGATAACAGTGCTGTACAAGGAAGCTTTCATGTGAAAGATTTTTCAGTGGATAAGTTGAAAATGCATTTAACATCTAACCATGTACATGTCATTGATATTATGCCAGGAGGTGTTGTGACCGGAAAAGGATTTGCTGATATCTGTGTTGATCCTAATGGCGAATTTATTAGAGATCCTAATGTTGACATTGTAAAAATGGCTGTTGTAGAACGTCATCAGATGACTGGTAATGTTGCCACAGCTCTTTTAAGAGGATATGGAATCAAGCATGGTGCCGTTGCTCTTTCTATTGCGCACGATTCTCATAACATTATTACAGTTGGTGTATCCGATGAGGAAATTGCATTTGCCGTAGAAGCACTGATCAAACAAAATGGCGGAATTGTTTTGGTTCGAGATGGCAAAGTAGTAGAATCTATGCCAATGCCATTAGGCGGAATTATGAGCGATCAAAGTGGAGCTTGGGTTGATAAAAAATTGACTGCAATCCATGAAGCTGCATTTAAAGAATTGGGAATTAGCGGATCCGTAGAGCCAGTTATGACACTGTGCTTTATGTCTCTACCTGTTATTCCAGAGTTAAAACTAACAGATATGGGGCTGTTTGATGTGACAAAATTTGATTTTGTTTCAGTAGAAGCCTAAACAACCATAAAGTATAAATAAGGGATCGGATGTTCCGATTCCTTATTTTATTAAAAGGCCACCTACAAGTATAAAATATTCCGGAAGTTTTCCTTCTTCCATCCATTTTAGATTGACATGAAAAAGATCGGTCACTGTCCGTCCCACATTTCCGCCCAAAGCTTCAATCGAATATCGCATTTTGTCAGGATGAATGCACTGTTTTCCTTGACTTCTCGGACAAGTTTCCCCACATGTTGAACATGCCCCCGCTGACAAACTTATACTATTTGGAATTTCTTCTTCCTTCTTCCAAAGAACTTTTGAAAGTTTTTGCTTTTCCTCTTCCACAATTTTTTTGATGATCTGATCCTGCTCTTGCAAAGATAATGTCTGTTGTCGCAATTTTGAATCAAAAAGGATCTTTACACCATAAAGTTTTAAAGTTTTATATTGTTCCCAATATTGTCTTGCATCAAATAAAAAAGGAGGGCAGGACCATATTTTTTCGTAATTGGGACACACTTTACATTTTTCCAAAAACGTATCAACATCTACATACTCTCTTACATAATCTCTAACTTGAATTTCAGCTGTTAGTAGCTTCGTATCGTACATTTTATGTTTCCTTTCTTTTCCATTTCTGATATTTATCATACAAACACTTGAAGATAAAATCAATTCCTTTTATACTAATTACATATTCTAAAGAATGAGAGGTTATATTATGGCAAAATCTTCCACAACACGAATGACAGATGGACCTGTCTGGAAGCGTATTATAGCATTTGCAATTCCCATCTTTTGGGGAAATTTATTTCAGCAATTATACAACACTGCTGATTCCCTTATTGTTGGAAATTTTTTAGGCAGTTCTGCACTTGCAGCTGTTAGTTCTTCTGGAAATCTTATCTTCCTAATGGTAGGTTTCTTCACCGGAATCTCGGTTGGTGCAGGTGTCGTTACTGCAAAATTTTTTGGTTCAGGAGATTATAAAAACCTCCATAAATCGATT
The DNA here is from genome assembly GCA_029256845.1 of Ruminococcus sp. Lineage (GTDB taxonomy): Bacteria > Bacillota > Clostridia > Lachnospirales > Lachnospiraceae > JAHHTM01. The sequence goes on from JARIEI010000021.1 coordinate 9,370, forward strand.
CATACAACCGTGGCATTTGGTCTCATCTGCGGTGTATCTTTGACATTAATCGGAACATTAGCGGCTCCAGTAATACTGAATTTGATGGGAACTCCTCCTGCCGTTTTACCGAATTCCATCACCTATTTTCGAATCTATTTTTTAGGTTCCCTTGCTTTTGTAATGTATAATATCTTTGTCGGTATTTTACAATCATTAGGCGATAGTCGTCATCCTTTGATTTATCTTGTGATTTCATCTATCGTAAATATCGTTCTTGATCTTTTATTGATTGGTGTATTTCATTTTGGAGTAGGCGCTGCTGCACTTGCAACTATAATTTCTCAGTTTTTAAGTGCGTTTCTATGTTTTCGAAAACTTATGACAAATCCACCAGAACTTCGTTTGGAACTAAAGGAAATTCGCATTCATTCCGGATTATTAAAGCAGATCATTTCAAATGGAATACCTGCCGGACTTCAAAACTCCATCATTTCTCTTGCCAATATTTTTGTGCAAAGTAACATTAATAAATTTGGAGAAATGGCAGTTGCTGGTTGTGGAGCATATGCTAAAATCCAAGGATTCGGATTCCTACCAATCACTTGTTTCGCCATGGCGCTTACTACTTTTATTAGCCAAAACTTAGGAGCAAGACAATATGATCGCGCAAAAAAAGGAGCCGTATTCGGAATACTTTGCTCCATTTCTCTTGCTGAATTGATTGGAATTTTCATTTATCTGTTTATTCCTCAGCTAATTATGGCTTTTAGTCGAACTGCCGATGTAATATCCATCGGAACCACTCAAGCAAGAACAGATACCTTATTTTATTTCCTACTTGCTTTTAGCCATTGTATGGCAGGCATTTTTAGAGGTGCCGGAAAATCACAAGTTCCAATGTATGTAATGCTTATCTTTTGGTGTCTTGTGCGAGTTGGATATATTAGTATCATCCTTCGTTTTGTACCATCCATTAACGTGATTTTCTGGGCTTATCCTCTTACCTGGCTTTTAAGCTCGATTGCTTTTCTTATCTACTATAAGAAATCAAACTGGCTTCACGGGTTAGAAACCACTCTATAATGTACGCTTGATTCCTAATTCTTCTGGCAAAAATCTTGGACACACATTTTCTGTGGAAACAATAACTGCGGCGGCGAGACGACTTCCGATCTCGACCGCCTCTTTCATTGTATTCCCATAAGTAAGTCCACAAACAACCCCAGAACCAAATGCATCTCCTGCCCCTGTTGTATCAATTACATTTACTTTTTTTGCAGGACAAAATCCCCTTTCTCCATGCATATCTGCATATACAGCGCCTTCTTCTCCCATCGTAACAATGACCGATGGAATCTTTCCAGAAACTACACGCTTAGAAATTAAGTCAACCATTTCCTCTGGTGTACACTCACTATAGTCTTCACTAAAGAAAATACCCGCTTCAAGCTTGTTACAGATCATACAAGAGAACTTTTGAAGAAGATCCCTTCGTTCCACTGCAATACTCATATTACTAACTACACCATATAATTTTTTATTGTATTTTTCTGCAAGGGTTATAATTTTTTTGATCAACACTTTATCCATATCTATCTCAACTACTATGGAATCCGCATTAGAAAAAATTTCATCTCCTTTTTCTTCTAGTACATCCATGATCGGCATTAAATTCGGACGCTGTGAAATAGATCCTGCAAGATCTCCGTTATTATCAAATACTGCCAACCAAGTTCCCATTCCATTTTGAATTGTTTGCATATACTGTGTATCTACTTTGTGACGTTCCAACTTTTCTACAACATCTCTTCCCAACGCAGAGTCGTCTACAATCCCTAAAAAAGTAGGTCTTAATTCTAAGTTAGCTATATTTTCTACTACATTTCTACTCACGCCACCGTGAATGTATTCGATATGTCCTACATTTCTACCCGTACTAATATATTTTCCATCTGGGAACCCTTTTACGTCTACAAAAACTGCTCCTGCTACTACTATACCCATTTTATTTTCCTTCCTTTACAATGAAAATATGCGAAGAATAAGTTCTGATATTCTTCGCATTATTTTTTATTTATTTCTATATCTCTCTATCAATGTACATATTACTGTGATAAGTAATACAATCGAAAGTAACGAAAGTCCTAATATCGTTGGTCCGCAATACTCTGGATTCATCGTTAACTTCCCAGCAATTTTAACTTTGTCATTATTAGATTTCTTATCTTTTGTATTGTTTTTTGAACCTTCTAAGACGTATCTTTGATATGTATTGTCTTTTGCGTCGTATTTATAAAGTCCTACCGTTCCTTCATCGTTTATAGTATTGAATATATAAAAATCTTGGTTTTTTCCTTGCCATGCCTGAATCTCCTTATCTTGAAGTTTCAATGACACTTTTTTATATCCTTCTGGAACAGACGACTTTTCATCAAACGCAACCGGAATAACGTACTTACCTTCCGATATTTTTATCTGAAGAAATGGATAAAACTCATCTTTCTTCTCATCGTAAAGAAAGAACCCTTTTTTCTCTTGCTCACCAACCAAACATACAACAATAAGATTTCCTTTATCACGCGTCATAACAACAGTTTCTTGATTTTTAATTACTTTTTTGGCACGTTCAAATCCAACTGGAATTTCCTCATCCTTAAATTCATCTGACAAATGGTATACTACACCATCTATTTTAATTTCAGATTTCGTTTCCTCACCACATTGAATGATTAAGTCATATGTCTGTTTTTCTCCATTTTCTGCTGTCACGACTACTGATGCTGTATTGGCACCCGGTTTTAAATTCGTACCACCAGATACTGAAACTGTGGCTTTTGCGTCCTGAGCTGTTGCTTTTATGGAAACTTCTTTTGTATCTTTTGGAACAGTCACTTTATACGAGGTTTGATCTGCTGAAAAAGCTGGTTCTAAATTTCCTGGTTGAACGCTCAATGAACTTAACTTTGCATTTTTAGACTTATCCTCTTTCTTCTCATCTTTCTTTTCTTCTTTTGTATCCTTTGGTTTTTCTTCAGGCTTCTGCGTTGGAGTCGGATTAGATTCTGGCGCTGGGGCAGGTGTTGGGGCTGGTGCTGGAGCATTTCCAGTAACTGAGCCACCACCTATAGACATACTCATTGCTTCTTCGTCCCAGTTATAAGCTTCTGCTGAGCCAGAAATTCCATGTGTTCCAGCTTTTAAAATTCGAAACGTCATTGAAAATCCAAGAGAAGAAGCGCTACCATCTCCCGCACTTGCGTAGTTAACACTTCCTCCGCCTCCATTTGTATCTCCTGATCCACCAACAAATTCTAATGCCGAAGGATCATAATTTAAAAATACACTTGCTGAACCAATTGCACCATCCGCACTCGATACATTGGCATTTATTGTGACTGTATCTCCTACATTACCAGATGCACTAGAAACATTTACACTTCCAGAAGCCGCGAATACAGACATTCCCATTGACACCGATAACATACATATACTTATAATTATTGCTGCTATTTTGTTTCTTTTTTTCATCTTTTCCCCCTATTGATTAATTTCCTTTACTCCTATAATCTGTTTTTTAATTTTCAATAAATCAAGCGAATCTACTTTCCCATTTCGACTACTGTCTGCAGCTGTTTTTTCCAATCCCGAAAGTTTTTTCACTCCTAGAATATCTTTTTGTGTTCTCAACAAATCCAGTGCATTTACAATCCCATCTCCGTTTGTATCTCCATAAATTACAACTTGATATGTATCGACTACTTTTCCTCCTGCATCATACACAAAAACTTTACTTCCCGTTCCAATATTTCCGTTTTTTGCTGCTTCCGTTTTTGTGCTTTTTCCAGCATTCGCTGCTTGGATATTCGCTGAAAAATCATTTGCTTTCACTGGAAATTTCTTGATTCCTGTGATTGTTTTTTGCGAACCATCTATCGTATATGTGTTACTTGATAATGTATTTGTTCCGGTATCTGGTTTTGGACTAACTTCTGATCCCTTTCCCTTGTGAACAATTTGAATAAAATCTTTTGACGCATACAAAAACATCTTGTCAAAATTATATTTTCCTGTGCTAGAATCTATAGCATCACGCTTTGCTGTAAGTACTGGATCACTTTGTACTCTATAAAATCCATTCTCCTCACCAAGTATGACAAATGCATGATTCGAATGATTCTTTGTAGTAAAAAGCGCCTTAGATGAGACACTACTTCCATTTCGAACATTCAATTCTGTATGTGAGGTGTTAATCGTATCTTTAATTCCAATTGTATAACGGTCTCTGTCTTTTGCATTTTTATCTAGATTCCATGCAATACTTGCAGCTTTTTCTCCCCAATATGGATCCGAAGCATATTTTACGTTAATTCCACTTCCTTTATTTCCTAAAAAGCCTCCATAGTATCTCCAGTCTGTAGGATCTAAGTATCCTTTCGACATCCATTCATTTGCATATTCTTCTACACAATGTGCAGGATTACGAAATGTATCTGCACTTTCTCCCGGACTAGAATCATATGCCTTTAGTCCAAAAAGATTGTTTTTATTTTGTGCAATCCAACTTGTTCCCCATCCACTTTCATTTGCTGCAATTCCTGCCACAATCAAACCATTTACACCATATGTATTTTGTGCGTTGATAATGGATTCTCCAAGATTTCTCATTTTAGAAGACCCTGTTACTCTTTCATTAATGATTCCATTTAATTCTGCCCCTGAATACGCCGCTTTTGATCGCAACGGAAGATACTGGTAGTAATTATAGTATGGTTGACTTGGGTTCATAGAATGTACTCGATTCTCATTACGATAATCTTTTAACATCGTTATATAATCACGATAAAAATAATGCCCGTCGTAACTATAATACCGCTCTCCTTCTTTCATATAAGATGGTGCCTGTCCCACTTTTAATTGTGAATAATTTGTTGAATTCAAATTATTGCTAATATGATGATAAATCCATCCTTGATAAACTTCGTAGTAACTAACATTAGTTCTTGCAAGATTAACAACCTGAACATCATTTGCATTTACCAATCCTACTGTACCACTAATCATAAATTTTACTTTTCCGCCAGACTCACCAAGATAGGCCGCATCTGCTCCACTTGGACCATAAAGATATTCTTCTTTTCCTGTTTTATATTCCGTATAATAAGTAAGTCCTGAAACAACAGTTCCGTTTTTTCTGCTTCGAAAGTTTACTACCTTTTCAGAGGTCCCCTCCCCTACAAAAGTAGAAATTTCTTCGACAACTGGAGATTCTTCTTCTGTCACATAGGTAATATTTCCTTCTCGGTCCATAATCTGAATTTCAACCGGACCACTAAAGTCTAACATTGAATCTCCTTCATGCGCGTCATCTTGTGCCTCTGTAACGATTTCTGTAACATCCTCATCTTCGTTTATTACAGACTCTTCTGCTGGTTCCTCTTCCGCATGCAATGGGCTACTCCAAAAACTCGTACCGAAAAGCAGACTCATGCATACAAGTACTGAAAGTACCTTTTTCTTCATGTTTTTCCCCCTATAAATCTACAAATTACATACTTATACACTTCTAGTATATGCGAAACCTTTCCCCTATGTCAATTCGAAAAATTTATGCATCTTTTTATTTTAGCTTATATGTTCCATCTTCTTCCATAATAACTGAAGAACTATAGAAGGTTTCTGCTACTTTCATAAAAGCTTCCGTATCTTTTACTCCACACGTTTCATAAGGAGAGTGCATTGCTAATTGTGCCACTCCAATATCTACTGTATTTATTGCAACTTGTGTTGTTGAAATATTCCCCAAAGTAGATCCCCCCAACATGTCTGATCGATTTGTAAACATCTGATAAGGTACCTCTGCTTTGTTACATATTGTTTTCATTACAGCACATGAAACAGCATCTGTTGTATATTTCTGATTTGCACTATGCTTAATTACGATTCCACCATTTAAATATGGGCGATTGGTTGGATCCGATTTATCACTATAGTTTGGATGTACTGCATGCGCATTATCTGCGGAAAGCATAAAGCTAGAAGCTAATGCCATTTGGTATTGTTCTTCTGTTCTTCCCATAGCTGCATTGATTCTTCTTAAAGTATCTTTTAAAAATGTAGAGGCTGCTCCTTGTTTTGTTCCACTACCTACTTCCTCATTATCCAACACACAGTGTACTGCTATTGCATCTTGATTACTGCTATTTAAAATACCTTGGAGAGAAGAATATGCACATTGTAAATCATCTAGTTTAGAACTTGACATAAATTCTTGTGTTGCTCCCCAGATGCATCCTTTTTGTCTGTTATACAAAAATAGGTCACTGGCAATTACGTCTTTTTCATTTACATTTGCAGCATCCGCAATCAATTTTTTAAATCCACCTTTTGCACTAGCATCTCCATAAAGTGGAAGCATGTCAACTTGGGCATTATACGTATAACCCGCATTTGCTTCTCGGTTCATATGAATGGCAAGGTTCGGAATCATAACAAGATCACGATTCACGTTTACCAACACGCTTCGAATACAGTCCTCTTCTGCTACCATTACCCTTCCTGCAATAGAAAGTGGTCGGTCAAACCATGGGGCACAAAGCATCCCACCATATTTTTCAACATTTAATTTTGTGTATTGCTTGTCCACATCCATTTCTGGATTTTCTTTGATTTTAAAACTTGGGGCATCGCTGTGGCTAGCCATAATCTGGAACCCTGTAAATTCTTTATGTGGCACTTTAAATGCAATAATAGAGGAACCATTACGTGTTACATAGTATTTGCCATTTTCCTCTAATTTCCAAACTTCATTTTCATTTAATTTCTGAAATCCATCCGCTTCTAATTCTGCTTTCATATTTTCAATCACATGAAAACAACTTGGACTTTTTTCAATAAATGATAATAACTGTTCTGCTTTTTTTCTATACATATGTTGCTACTTCCTTTACTCATTCTTTGTCTTGTATCATATCATATCTAAATAGTACACTCAATGTTTACTTTCCACTTCTTGCTTTCCAAAAAGTTTATAAAGAAATCCTTCTTCTATTTTTTCTGGATTTTGATGATAAATTTGAATTTTATCTTTTTCCCCACTTCGCTCGGAAAATGCAGGATATAAAAACCCAAGAACTGGTTGGTCTAATGTATATTCTTCTTTTACATCACTGACAATACAAAGTATAAAATCATACACTTCCTCCGATTCCCAAAGTTGTTCTTTGTCTTCTCCTTTTAATGGAATATCATAGACACCATGAAAAACATAAATTGCACTGTCATGATCTACTGGATAAGCGTCTGCCATTTGCTCATAAAAAATATCCATGACCGCATCATTTTTTAATCCACACTCACGCATAACATTTAATAACATCCACATACTATTTTGCCCTTTTGCATGGCATGAAAATTGATATTCTTTTAATTGGTCGTTGGTCCTTGATTGCAAAATTTCTTTTGCCAACTTTAAATTTCTTGTTTTTTCCGATTCTAAAAGTTTTCCGAAATGGATATTAAACGTATCCTCCACTTGTCCAGTTTCATCCACATAGGCTCCTGCTACTCTGTCAAAACAAGTTCTCTTTGGTGTCATTCTTCTTGTCAATTCTAACATATCTTCTCGATTGATCATGTGTTTTCTATCTCCTTCGTTTCCAATTCTGGAACATTATTTTTTAACATAGCAAGTGCCACTTCCATCATCTTGATTGCCAATTCATGATGTTCTCCCATTAAATCGTATATTTCATCTTCCGATAATACCCCTCTGTTTAAATCATCTGGAATAAGGTGGTTTCTATCATCCTCCAAATCCAGATCTCTTTGCTCGCTATAATAATACGAAATCAGCTTTTTATAAGCT
>JARIEI010000168.1 GCA_029256845.1 Ruminococcus sp.
ATGACATGTAATTCTCTCCTTTTTGTCCTTTATTTTTCATCATATTCTTTTAAATATTTCACAACATAATCTACATCGGTTGGACCTTTAATATACTCTCGTCCATATTTCTGACTACTATCTCTTCCTCTGCCCAATACAAGTAGAATTGTTTTTTTATCTATTTTTGATATTGCCGTTTTAATGGCTTTTCCACGGTCCTCAATCATTTCATATGGACAATTTTGAGCACTTACATAAACTGCAATTTCTTTAGAAATATCTTCCACTTTCTCTGAACCTGGATCATCTGCTGCAAGATAAACTTCTTCTGAATATTTTCCTGCAACGGTCCCCAAATCTTTTCTTCGCATGAACGCCTTATCTCCTGGGCATCCAAAAATAGTTTTTATCCGATATTCTGGATATTCTTCTTTCATTGAACGGAACACTTTTTCGAAACTCAATTTATTGTGGGCATAATCTACAATGGCAACAATTTTGCCATCTTTACTCTCAAAAGACTCCATTCTTCCTTTCAATCTTGCTTTTTTTAGTCCCTCATAAATATACTGCTCTGGAATCCCTAATTTTGCCGCAGATGCTATGGCCGCCAATGCATTTTCTACATTAAACAATCCCAATACTCTTAGGATAAATTCTCGGTCAAATTCCTTACTTCTTACATAAAATTTAATACAACCTTCTTCTTTTCTAATATTATATGCATAATAATCGGCAGACTCATTTTTTCGACTAAACGTGATAATCTCCTTAGAAGCGGCTGCTTCTTTCATAACTCTGTCAATATGATCTGTATCAAGGTTGATAATAGCAGTATCTGTCTTTGCAAACATCTTCATTTTTGAAGAAAGATAATCTTCAAAATCCACATGTTCTGTCGGACTTATATGATCCTCCGATATATTTAGAAAAATACCAATGTCAAATCTCATTCCATCCACACGCTCATATTTTAATGCTTGTGAAGATACTTCCATGGAAAGATATTCAATGTTTGATTCAACAGCGTTTCTAATGTGACGCTGCAATTCTATGGCTTCCGGGGTTGTTATATGAGATTCAAATCTTTCCTTCCCATCATATGTGTCAATCGTAGAAATCATAGCACTTTCTTCTTTGTCATGTGCTTCTAAGTATTCATCAATGATCGATTTGAAATAGTACACAGAAGTTGATTTACCCTTTGTTCCTCCTACTCCAAGAACTGTAAGATCTTTCCATGGCTCATTGTAATAAAAATTTGCCAACAATGCCATAGTCCTTCGAATATCTTTTACTAATATAAATGGAACATCTGTTGAAAGCTCATACTTCTTTTCGCTTACATAGCACATAGCGCCATTTTTTACAGACTCCTCCAAATATTCTGCTTTAAATGCTGCCCCCTTACAAATAAATATGGTATCTTTAACCACTTCTTTCGAGTTGTATGTGAGCATCTGTGCCTTTCTATCTTCTTGTCCATATAATTGGCTTGAAACGACTAAGTTTTCTTTTTCTAACAAAGAAACATAGTCCTTCAGAGAATATAATTTCAATTCTTTCATAACTTCACCCCAAATACTTGTATTTATATTTTTTCATTTTATCATATTATGTCGATATTTACCATATTTCATGCAACTTCTTTGTTTCTTCAACTTGTTTAATAACTTTTAGTTATCAAAACAATAAAGGAAATGTATTTTATTTATCATAAAAAGTATTGTATTCTACTCCTGTTGAAAAAAAGGAGAAGAGAACATGAAAAAAAACACAAATGCTCGTACATTATGGCTACTATTTAAAACAATGTTTGTACTAAGTTCCTGTACCTTTGGTGGGGGATTTGTCATTGTATCACTAATGAAGAAAAAATTTGTAGATGAACTACAATGGCTGGACGAAGATGAGATGCTTGATATTACAGCTATTACTCAATCATCTCCGGGACCTTTGCCTGTAAATGCATCTGTTATTATCGGCTACCGTATGGCCGGAATTGTTGGATCTATTATAGCGGTTTTCGGAACAATTTTACCACCAATGATCATCATTTCACTGATTAGTCTGTGCTATGAAGAATTCCGTACAAATACGATTGTTGCAACCGCATTGCAAGTAACAAGGGCTGGAGTCGCTGCTGTAATCGTAGATGTTACATTAAATTTAGCAGGTAATATCATTAAAATGAAAAATGTATTTTACATCTCTTTGATGATTGTTTGCTTTATCGCTGTTGTCATTTTTAAAATTAGCGCTATGCTGATCATTCTTTTCTGTTTGTTCATTGGAATCTTGACAGCAGTATTATCTTATAGAAAGGAGCTTTCATAACATGATATGGATCTTGTTTTTTTCATTCATTCAAGTTGGATTATTTAGTGTTGGTGGTGGATATGCTGCCATTCCACTTATACAAGACCAAATTGTAAACATCCAAAAACTTATGACCATTGAAGAATTTAGTGATCTAATCACAATTGCAGAGATGACGCCTGGACCAATTTCCATTAATTCCTCTACTTTTGTAGGAATGCAATTAGGTGGGATCCCTGGGGTACTATTGTGTACCATTGGATGTATCATTCCTTCCTTTATCATTTGCCTTTTACTGGCTCACTTTTATTATAAGTTTCGTGATTTTAATGCAGTCCAAGTGGTCTTATCTTCCATGCGTCCTGCTGTCGTTTCCTTAATTGGTTCTGCTGGTCTTTCTATTTTATTGATTGGTATTTTTAAAGATGGGATCATCCGTGTTGCAAACATCCAATATATTGAAGTGATCATGTTTGCTGTTTGCCTATTTATATTAAGAAAATATAAAACAAATCCTATTTTAATTATCCTCGGCAGCGGCTGTATCGGAACAATATTATACTTGTTGTTCTAACATCCGAAAAAATGTTTTCATAGCTTTTGAAATATATTTGTCTTTGTGATAAATAAGACGTATTGAACGTTTAAATTGTTTCGACGGAAAAGGGAGTATCTGTAATACTCCTTTTTTTAATTCTTCTTCTATCATCATCTTTGATAAAATGGAAATCCCATCTGTATAAATCAATGCCTGCTTCATTGCCTCTACTCCACTGCAAGAATAGTTCATTACCAGTGAAACGCCCTGCTCTTTTAAGTAGGATTCCATCTGATTTCTTTGCCTACTTCCATCCTCACGGGCAATAAATGGAAACATTTCTAAATCTTGTGCCTCTATTGTTTTACTACTCAAAAGAGGATGTCCCTTTCTTGCAACCAAAACAAGCTCATCTTCCCCTACTTCTTTTACAATTAAATTGCTATTTTCCACATGTCCTTCTACAATTGCAAGATCTAATTCATAGTTCTCTATTTTACTTTCGATCATACTTGTATTATTTACTAAGGCTTCATAGGAAAAGTCCGTTAACTCCTGATTTAACTTATGAATGTAACGCGGAAGCAAGCAAGTTCCAACACTTAAAGAAGCACCAATTCGAAGATGATTCTGTTTTCCTTTTCGTGTGATTTCCTCTTCCATTTCCTCGTACATTGCCATAATATTTAAAGCATGCGCTTGCACTTCTTTTCCGATAGAAGATAGATACAGTCTATGATTGATTCGTTCAAATAGCTGAACTTGATAATATTTCTCCAGCTCTTTGATTGCCTTTGAAACTGCCGGCTGCGATAGATTTAAAGATTGTGCCGCTGCGTAAGTTGTTTTCTCACGACAAACTGCAAGAAAAATTTCTAAATGATGTAATGTCATACTTCCTCCTTTTTCTTGAACAACCAAATATCTCTATGTTCTTTTTCTATATTTTAAAAGTGCTCCGTAGCTTTTTCAAGCCCGGAGCACTTTTTTATTCCATTGTTTCCGTTTCTATACGTTCCTCATCTTCAATGGTCGTTGTTTCATTCGTATATAATTCTGCAAGTTTATCTTCTAATTCTTTCTCTTGTTTTCTCAACTTATGTCGATTCCAAACAAATGCAACAATAACTACAATGAGAATAATAGCTGCAAAAAGATCCAACCAATGAAATCCGATTGTTGTATGTCTTAATATATATAACATCATTATTCCCCTTTCTCTTGTTGTTGCTCGCTTGCAGGATTATTAAGATCTGCAGTACGTATTTCTTCTAATTTCTCTTCTCTAGCTTTTTCATACTTTTTGTCTCGTCTTTTTTGATTAAAAACGTGCACAATCAACATAATGATTAAAATAACACCTACCAAGATTGCTGGCACGTCCCAAAAGTGTAAGCCTAAGTTATTATGTATGTAATGATATAAATTGTATAACATACGAATTTCCTCCTTTTACTCTTGTGCCCCTTGCTCTGTTTTCAGCAATTCTATCTCTAACTCATCTGTAAGTTCTGCAATTCTCTTTTGATGTTTTTTCATACTTCTTGTGTAGAATGCATATATAATCATTGCTGCCAGTAATAATAAGAAATGTAAAATACAACAAGCATGATCATCTAACTTTCTATTTGCCAATGGAACTTTTTCATCAACAACCTCTTGAACCTCTACATTTCCCTCTGTATCTGCTTTTAATTCTGCTCCAACTGGTTCTATCACTGGTTCTACAAAATCTTCTTGCTCTATTTGAGCTTCTGGTTCCGTTGGATTGTTATCTGAATTTTCTGAAATCACAACTATATTAGCTGTGTAGACAACTGTGAAAGTATAATCATTTGCTGGCATTCCATTTGCATCACTTCTAACAAATGCATAATCCGGTGTATATCCACTAATTTCCGGTGAACGATATCCAAACGTCTCACCTTTTAAGTATTGTGCTTTTACACTCGGTGCAGCTGTAGAACCATCAGGATAAACATAATGAATCGTAAGATTATAATACTTTTCTACCTTTGCTGGAGTTGTAATGCTTGGATCTGTTTCTGTAATTTCATCACTATCTGCTACTGCCGCATTTATGATATCTTTTCCCGCATCTGCTTTTGTTACTTCATAAAAACATTTTAAAGTAACTGTTTCTCCAGGCTTCATTGATCCGATAATTGCCTCATTTTCTTCATTTACAGCAATTCCGTCTTCCCATGTCACTTGTCCTTTGACGTTTAACATATCTTTGATTGTAATGTTATTTAATGTTGTGTTGCCTGTATTTACAGCCACAATAGCAAACGCAATGGTATCACCGATTCTATACTCGCCATCTTCACGCGGTTGCGAGATTACACTCTTATTAAGATTTAGTTCTGCCTGTGGTACGTCTGTCGGAACAATTACCTCCGCTTCCGATTGATCTGGGTTCTTATCTCCCGGTCCTTTTCCATTTGCAGTTACTGTATTCTTTGTTCCACCTTGATCAATATCTTCTTGCGTAATTGTGTAAACTGCCTTTATCACTACACTTTCTTGAACTTCTAGTTTTCCTATCGTTGCTTCTGTGCGGTCCATGGTAACTACATATCCATCACCATCAATAATTTTAGCACCAGCAAGATGTTCCTTTACTTTTACATTATCTAAAGATACATTTCCAGTATTTTTCACAATAATGTCAAATTCTGCAGTTTCACCAACCTTGAATGTTCCATCAGCTCCACTTCCCTGATTTGTTACACGTTTTTCTGATTCTATCTGTGGTTTTTGTAATTCTGTTGGAATTTCTTCACTTGGCTTTTGTGGATCTTCTTTTCCTGGGATTTTCACTGCCGCAATATTTTTTGCACCACCATTGTTTACATCTTCTTGTGTAACAATATACTCAGCTTTTACTGCAATCTTTTTCCCAACTAAAACTTCTGAAATTGTTGCCTTTGTTCCATCTTCATTTACCTCGTAACCTTTTGAAGAAATAATCTTTGCACCTTTTAATTCTTCTTCTACTGTTACATCATGAAGTGTTACATTTCCAATGTTTTCTACGATAATATCAAACGTTGCCTTTTCTCCAACTTTAAAGCTTCCATCTTGTGCACTTCCTTGATTTGTTAATTTCTTTGTGACCAAGGCATCTGCTTTTTTGTCATCTGTTGGAATCTCTTCCTTTGGTTTTTCTGGTTCTGGATCTGTTGATCCAGGTCCTTTTCCTTCTACCAAGACTACGTTTACTGCTCCACCATTATCAACATCTGCTTGCTTAATTTGATATTCTGCCTTTACAACAATGGTTTCCCCTATTTGAAGAGAATCAATTATTGCAGTCTGATCTGGCAATACCGTATATCCTGTGCCAGGAAGAATGTTTGCACCTTTTAATTGTTCTCTCACAGTTACATGGTTCAGTGTCACATTACCTGTATTTTTTACTACAATATCAAATGTTGCTGTTTCTCCAAACTTAAAACTTCCTTGCTCTCCTGTTCCTTGATTTGTTAACATCTTCTGCGTCTGGAAATCTGGACGATCTTTTTCCAATGGTACTTCTACTGGTTCTGACACCTCTGGTATTGTTCCATTTGTTTGAGCCAATGCAGTATTGCTAATTTCCTTCTGGTGATCAATATCCGCCTGTGTAACTACATATGTAGCTTTGATTGTAACACTTTGACCTGAGTTTAATTTTGCAATGATTGCTTTTGTTCCTTCTACCGTATAGCTATGATCTGTACTTTCAAGAAGCGTCACACTTCCTTGTGCATTCTCCAATACATCTTCCACAACTATGTTTTCAAGTGCATATTTTTCACTGTTATTTTGCACTGTAATATCAAATGTTACAGTCTCGTTTGCCAAAAACGCACCATCTTTTCCCGTTCCTTGGTTTGTTCTTTCTTTGACAACTTTGTAATTTGCATCTTCGATCTCGAATATGCCTTCTTTGATTTTTAATACATAGTTTTCCGCCAAAAATGCGCCATTGTTAATCAGTCTTAATGTTCCAGCATGAATTTTATATGTACCTACTTCTTCTCCCTTTTCTCTTTCAACATCGCCTTGAAAAGCTGCTTTTTCACCTGCCACAGAGCTATCTTTTGAAACAGCATATGTAAGACTTGGATCCGTGTGATTTACCGCTTTTCCATGAGAATCAATGGTCACTTCAATTGTTGCTGGTGTCACTGTAAGTTTTCCTGCTTCATACGCTATACCAGCATAACTTTCTGTCACATTTTGACCAAGTGCATTTTTAATAATTACTTTTGAAATTACATTTCCTTGTTCTCCTACATTGATAATAGAAGAATCCTCTGTCATAACAACGTCTGAGATATAATCTCCTTCAGCTAGCGTACCTTCTTTCAAAATAACTTTCGAATTTGATAATTCTTTTCCATTGTACATTTGACTAGCATCATTTGCTTTGAAACGAAGTACCCTATCATTTTCTTTTACTGTAAGTGTTCCATTTACATATTCAATTGCATAATTCTCCGCTTCACTAACCTTTTGGTCAAATACAATCGGATACTCTCCTTTTGGACTATTGACCTGCGCTGTGGTCGACAATTTTGGAACTGTTGTCACCTCTTCTAATTTCTCTGTGGATACAATTCCTTTTATAGTGTAAGTCAATTCTGGATTCTCAGATCCATATTGCTTTGTCTTAGAATCCGCAGTTACGATAACTGGTTTCTTTGCAATGCTCAATTGACCATTAACTTTTTTCACATGAAATTGCTTCGTCACATCGTTCCCTGCCTCGTCGCGAACTACTTCTTTTCCTTTAATTACAACATCATAGGTTCCTACATTCTTCTTTGTTAAGCTTGCATGAAGTCCTTCTACTTTATATGTTTTGCCTTCTACAACAAAAGATGTCTGTTTTAGACCTTCTACTGTTTTTTCTGTTCCATCATAGATATTTCCAGTGTTACTGTTTGCTTCGACTACAATTTCATACCGATCTGTTTCTTCTCGATCTGTAATTGTAAGTGTTCCTTCTTTTTTTGTTATATCATAGTTACTTGCAAGAACACCTTTTTTCAATTCATATGTAAATGTATTTTTACTTTTTCCTACTAATGTCTGGCTTCCTGTCACATTATATGTGGCCTCTTCACCTTTGGCCCATCCATCTTCGGTTACAATAACTTCTGAATTTGTAAGTTCGGTTCCATCATATACTTTGCGATCTGTAGCAGATGTAAGTGTTACCGTTCTCTTTTCAATAACTAAAGAAGCGTCTTCTATGTGTACTTTAAATTGATTTGTTAAATCTACGCCATTACGATCTGTTACAACTACTTGTCCGTCAATCTTCACCGGATAAGTATTGGCATTCGTTCCCACTGCCTGTGCAGTAATTCCTTTTACATAATAAACAACCCCGTTGTCAGCTTTTACTGGAATTTTTCCTTCATACTCTCCTACAAATCCTTGCACCTGCTTTTGTGTTCCATCATATTTTTCTTTACCACCATTTGGTACAATCGTAACAACATATTTTTCTGTACGATCTGTTACGGTAAGAGTACCTTCTTTTTTTGTGATTGCATAATTATTAAGATCTGTACCTGACTCTGCTTTGTAAGTAAATGTATTTTGACACTCTCCTGGATTTGTTTGTGTTCCAGTTACATCACAAATTACATTTTCCCCCTCTGCAAATCCATCTCCACTTGTGAAAATTGTGTGATTTGTAAGTTCCGTTCCATCATACATTTTACGATCAGATGCAGATACAAGTATTACATTTCTTGGAATAATCTGAACCGTTGCCTGTGATGTCCAAATCTGTGTGCCTTGTTGATCAACCACTGCAACCTCAACAGAAACTTTACCATTTGTTACATTTGTATATGTAACTGGTTGAGACTGCCATTGTTTTGTTTCTGGATTTCGATATATAAGAGATTCTTTCTTTTCTTCTAAAACAGAAGTATCAAAGGAAACAGTATGTGCTTTTCCATCATATTTGCCTTCATATGGAAGTACTTTAAACTTACTCGTATCTCTTGTCCACTTTGCATAATATGTCGTTACGCCTGGTGGAAAAGCTGCTGGTAATGTTTTTATTGCTTCACCCGTAAAATCAGGATTGCTATACCAGCCACCAAAAATATATTGCTCACGCGTCGTAACTGGCAGTGTTGTGTTTTCTATTTTCTCATCTGTTTTACCGTGCAGATCCTCTACATTTGTTCCACCATTTTCTTCAAATTGAATGGTTGCCTCTTGTGCTTCCCATTGTGCATAGAGAATGTCATCCCCGTTTGTAAGTTGGAAGTTGTCTCCTTTCTTGTAAGAAGTTCCTGTTCCATCTTGTTTCGTATTCCATCCTGTAAATTTATATCCTGGTCTTGTAAATCCGTTTTCACTTACCTTTACAGTTGCATGAAGATCTCCTTTGGTTTCTTTTGTCTGTCCACCTGTTGCACCATTGCCTTCATAATACAAGGCATCTTCATTTAAGTAATACTTTCCATAGTAGTCTGTATTCTCTGTGATTTTCCCAGTAAAATCTGCTTTATGAACACATTCTGGATCCAAATACCATCCGTCAAAACGCCATTTCTTTCCATCTACTGTTCTATCACCTGTCGATGGTTTTCTTAAACCTGACTCAGCAAACCCCTCTTTTACTCGTGTTACAAAATCACTCTGTATGGTATATCCCCGTTCTTTTGGTTCTTGTATTTTAAATGTTGCAGTATACCACTCTTTTTCGTTCAAACGCACAATTCCATCTTTGTGGTAAGTCTGCTGTCCAAGAGGAACTGTTTCATTGTAACCATTACTTCCTGCATTTGCTCCTCTTGATACAATTGTTCGTATCCACTCTACTGTATAATATCCGTCTTTTGCTTCGTTGTTTGAGCTATTTTCTGCATAATGATATGTTTTTCCATCGATTACTACATCAGGAAATGTTTTCTCAGGATAAGTTTCTGTTCCTGTATTTATAACTGTTCCTGTACTATATGCAGATGGGGCTTTTACACCACTAATCGTTCCAACTCCCATACCATTCCATTTACGGTCAGCATTTTCATTTACATCCCACTGTTTTCCTGGTATTAATGTATAGTAATAAAGTTTATATGTTCCTGTACTTTTTTCTTCTGGAGTTTTTGGAGGAGTTTTTGAAGAATTTTTCGATTCTTCTTTCTTTGTTTTCTCTTCCTTTTTTACTTCGCTATATTCGATTGTGATTTTCTGTTCTTTTGTTACTGTTATGTTATATGTAAATGTATTTCCATCCACAGTCACTGGTTCATATACATTTCCACTTTCATCTTTGATCTGTTTGATTTCAAAATTTTTAAATACTTTTATATCAAAAGAAAGGACACTCCCCTCTTTTACATCTTTCACATATGTTCCATTTTGAAAAGAAGCCTTGTCTTTTTCTTGACCTTCTTCCCATACAGAAAGGTCCCCTCCTGCCACTTCCATCTGGAATGTAACTGGAAGCATTTTTACCTTACTTTCTGTGGATTGTTCTTCTTTCACTGCTTCTTCTTGTTGTGGTTCTTCTTGTTGTGGTTCTTCTACCACTTCTTTTATTTCATCCTTAGATGGTTCCACCTGCTCTGTTTGTTGCGTCGAAGCTGGAATCTCTACCTCTTCAATTTTCTGCACCGAATCTGACAAATCCGACTCGTTCTCTTGTGGAATTACATTTTCCGTCTCTTCTTGAACCACCTCTTCTATGTTCTCCGTTGGCACAGGTATCTGCACTGTTTCTCCTGTTTCTATACTATTGGTTGCCCACAATGCACCTTCTGCCTGAACCAAACATGAGGCTACGACCATTACAACTGCAAGCAACAATGCAGTCCCTCTTTTAAAATTTTTCATCCTTAGTCTCCTTTTTCATAATCTTTAGGGTTTTATTTCAAAATAATCACTGTTTGATATGATCTCAAATCTAATAAAAACGGGATTTCCATATGCTGGAAATGAATTCCCATATAATAAGAGTGTTGATTTTGAAAAAAAGGTTCACATTTTTACAATTTTTTTTACAAAAAAAAATTTTTTTATATTTTGCCATTTGTATCCATAAAACCACTGGCTTTTTCTTTTTTTTATATGCTATACTTACGTTGCGTGTAACATATGAAATATACAAATAGGAGACGTTAAGATTATGAAAAAATTTAATACATTCAAAACCATTCAACTAGTCATTTTTATTCTACTGACAGGAATTGGATTATATTTTGTACTAACAGATAAAGAGCTCTACTATCTTATCGCAAACAATTCGCATATTCGTTTGCTTTGTACCCTTTTATGGGCAATTTGTGGAATATCCTTTTTCTTTATTTTTCTTGATTTTACTTTCTTTTCTTCCTTTAAGAAAGATTATCAGGAATTAAACTATGCCGTATCTTCTGATCCAATTGCTGGAATTGCTAATCGTTATAGTTGTGATGCACTGATTGAAAAATATTTAGACCGTCCCCTTCCTAATAACATTGCTAGCGTGATGTTCGAATTGACGAATCTTCAAGAAATCAACCAAATTCATGGACACAGAGCCGGAAACTCTATCATTCGTGACTTTTCTGGCATTTTGCAATCTGCGGCTATCAACCGTGCTTTCGTTGGTCGTAACGGTGGCAATAAGTTTCTTGCAATTCTTGAGAACTGTGACGATCAAAAACTAGAAGCATTTTTGCAACAAATAGAATCTCTTACAACTAAACATAATGAAGATACGAGTCACTTCCAGATACGTTTCCGATACGGAACTGCTTATCATGAAGACGCTAGTATTACTAATATTACTTCACTAGTCGCATTGTCAAACAAACGAATTTCTACTTCAGGAGGAACCGATGGAATCGCTTGATTATAAATATATTGCCAAATTAGTAGAACGTGCTAAAATCGGGGATAGCGATGCATTTGCAGAATTATATGCCGCTACATATCAACGGGAATATTTTTATGCCTACCATTATTTAAAGGATGAATACCTTGCCCAAGATGCCTTGCAAGAAACCTATATTCTGGCTTTAAAAAATCTTGCAAAACTAAAAGATCCATCCTTGGTAATTTCCTGGCTTAATCAAATTAATTTTCGTGTTTGCTACAATTTAAATAAAAAAATGCAACGCCATAAAGAAGAACTACAATTATCAGATGAAGAATTAATCCTTATGGAAAACCAGCACAAAAACAACCATTTTCACTCACCTGAAGAATCTTTCATTAAAATTGAATCTAAAGAATATTTAATAAACCAGATCTTGAATCTTCCGTTTACAGAATCTCAAGTCATTATTCTTACCTATTTTCAAAATATGAAACTAGATGAGGTTGCTCGTGTAATGGACATTAGTCGAAGTTCTGTAAAGCGTTATCTAAAGGCTGGCCGAAAACGTCTTGCTTCGGTGCTGCATAATGATTAAGGAGGAAATATTTCATGGCATTTTATCAAAAAAATATACAAAATGAACCAAAGTTGGATATGGCTAACGCCAGCAAGATTTTGGAAAATGTTTTTAAAGAGAATCAGGTAGAGCCAAACTCGGTTCCTTTAGAGTTATTAACTTCGTATAGTAATTACCGTAAAGAGCGCTTTTTCCTACAACGTATGCTACTTGTAGTGATTATGCTTTTGTTTTTTATGTTACCATTTCTTTTTATTCCATCTTCGTTTTCCATTACCGAGACAACGAAAAATGAAAAAGGATTTCCAACATACACATTACATACGTTGTCAAAACTCCCTGTTCGCCGTATCAGCGCCACAATAAACGGACAACCTATGCCAGTTTCTGAAACAGACACACACATATATTCTATTATTCCAACAGTTAATGGAAAAATGACGGTTACAGTCACGCTAATCAACAACCAGATCTCTTCCAAAACAATTGAGGTAAAAACTAAAGATTCACAAGCGCCTACGTTACTATCTAGTAGTTCGGATGATTCCCACGTGTATTTGTACCTTTCCGACACAGAATCTGGTATCGATTATGATCACATTGTAGGAATTGATCTAAATGGCAAAACTATTTCACCAATTTCCATAGATCGCACCACTGGCTGTGTCGCATTTTTAAATCCAGATACAATACAAAACATTTATATTCCTGATCTTGCTGGTAATAAATTGCAACTTGTAATTCGAATCAAACAATAATATTAGAATAGAGGCTATAAGATGTACAAACAAATTTGCTTGTTTTCTATATTTATTTTTTCCATATTGACTGTCTCTTCCATGACAGGATGCTCTCCAAAGAGCCCCCCATCCAATCACCAAGAAGGAGTACAACGTAACACGACTACAGATTGTCTTGTTGTAGATTCTTCTGGGACTGTGACTTACGGAAATGATCTCGTTACTTTGGATGCTTCCAATTCATCCCAAGGATATATTATGGTACAGTACAAAGGTGCTTCCACCGTTGTTAAGCTTCAGATTACTATTCCTGATGGTACAATATATACCTACGCTTTACCCCCTGGAAACTATGAAAGTTTTCCCCTATCCGGGGGTAGTGGGGACTATAAAATCACTCTGCTAGAACCTGTACAAGACGAAATGTATGCGATTGCATTTTCTACCACGATCTCCGTATCCTTGGTAGATGAATTTCATCCGTTTTTGTATCCAAACCAGTATGTATGGTATGGGCCAGAAAGCAAGTCAACTGCTCTTGGAATTGAAATTTCCCAAAAATCATCGAACGATTTAGATTATGTAGAAAACATTTATGAATATGTGATTAAACACATCACTTATGACGAACAACTAGCTGACAATGTTCCTGCTGGATACCTTCCAAATGTTGATCAGACTTTGGATACAGGAAAGGGGATTTGTTTTGACTATGCCGCCTTAATGGCCGCATTACTTCGTTCTCAACAAATTCCGACAAAATTAGAAGTCGGCTATTCCGGAGACGCTTACCACGCATGGATTAGCGTTTATTTAAAAGAAACTGGTTGGGTCAGTGGTATCATTCAATTTGATGGAACTCACTGGTCACTTATGGATCCGACCCTTGCCGCAAACAACAGTAGTAGCTCTGTAAAAAAATATATTGGAAACGGAAGCAACTACACAGTGAAATATTCATATTAATTAGGAGGCTACTATGAAACCTTTTTCCAACTTGGAATTATCTTCTTTCTGTGGACAACTTGCACTTATTATTAAATCTGGAATTTCTCCACTAGAGGGAATTACAATTATGTTAGAGGATGCTACCTCTGCTGATGAAAAAGAAGTACTTACGCAACTTCTTGAACATATACAAGAAACTGGATTTCTACATTGCGCACTGGCCGCAACAAATTTATTTCCACCTTATATGCTTCATATGATTGAAATTGGGGAAGAAACAGGTACCCTTGATGACGTAATGGAGTCTTTAAAAAACCACTATCAAAGAGAATATACCATTCATCAGATGCTTCGCAGTTCCATTACTTACCCCATGATCATGACCGGTATGATGACTGTAGTTGTGGTTATTTTATTAGTGAAAGTGATGCCTATTTTTAATCAAGTATTCATCCAATTAGGTACAGAGATGACTGGATTTTCCAGAGTTTTTATGAATATGGGCGTTACACTGCAACGATATTCTATCGTTTTTATTGTCGTTCTTTTTATTCTTGTCGGATTGGTTTGTTATGGAATTTTTACAGTTTCTGGGAAAAAATTTTTCCAAAGACTATTATCTTTCATTCCATTTACAAAACATATTTCTGAAAAAATTGCTGCATGCAGATTTGCAGATGGTATGGCTCTAACTTTAAGTAGCGGATTATCCCCAGAACGCAGTCTAGAACTTGTAGCTTCTCTAAACGAAGATCTTATGTTTCAACAAAAAATTGACCACTGTCAAAGAGAACTAGAAAATGGAGTCGATTTTTCAAAAGCGCTTTTAACAGCTCATGTATTTACAGGAATCTATGCTCGTATGACTTCCATTGCTTCAAAAACAGGAGCTTTGGATGAATCAATGGAAGAAATTGCTACACTGTATCAAAATGATATTGATTCAAAAATCAATAATTTACTGGCTATTATAGAACCCACACTAGTTGTTATTTTATCTTTGATTGCAGGATCTATTCTACTTTCTGTTATGCTTCCACTTATTGGAATTATATCTGGAATATAGTGAAACTATTGACCTGCTTGGGACAATCTTTCGTAGGAAGGAACGATTTTATGCGTCGATTTAATCAGAAACAAACACATAAAATACAAAAATGGAGCCTATCCATTTTCGTATTTCTTACTATTTTAATTTTATTTTTTGAAGGGCTTTCTTCCTTATCTAGCAATACCAAACGCCGACAAAAAGAATCTTTAGAAACTGCCCTTTTACGAAATATTACCTACTGCTACACTTTGGAAGGTTCCTACCCACCAAATCTACAGTATTTAAAAGATAATTATGGTCTTACATATGACGAATCTCTATTTTTTGTAGATTATCGTGTAACAGGCTCCAATATTTTTCCAGATCTTACTATCATTGAACGTGATTCTGATAACCATTAGAGAAAGAGGAAATATCTATGAATTTTCATAAGAAACAAAAACATATGATTGAAGCAATTTTTCCTATTACATTGTTTTTTATATTTGCCCTAAGTGCACTTATTGTGTTAGTTTTGGCCGCTCATGTGTATCAAACGACTACACAAAACTCTTCCGCAAATCATACTTCACAAATTGCTTTATCCTATGTTAGTGAAAAGATTCATCAAACGGATGTGGACGGTCAAGTTACGATAGAACATATTGAAGGAGAAGATGCACTCGTAATCACGCAAATGTTTGATCAATCATTATACAAAACTTATATTTATATGTGGAATGGTGAATTAAAGGAACTTTTTGTTAGGCAAGATACTTCCTTCCGTCTAGCTGACGGAACAACTATCTTAAAAATCAAAGATTTTTCAATGACAAAACTAAATAATAAACTTTATCAGTTCACTTGCACAGATACAAACGACTACGTCGCCTCAATTAAAATTGCAGTTAGAAGCGAGTAATTTATTTGTTAGAAAGGATATATTTTCTATGAAAAACAAAAAACGGGCACGTTCTTCCAGTTTATTTTTAATGGAACTCATTCTTGCAATTTTATTTTTTTCCATTGCAAGCGCTGTTTGTGTACAATTTTTTGTGAAATCACATCTATTATGTAAAGATTCACAAACTCTTAACTATGCGGTAAATACCTGTTCCAGTGTTGCTGAATCTCTAAGTGTACTGCCACCAGAGGAGTTTTCTTTCGGTACACAAGATACATACTATGATCAAAATTTTTCCTTATGTAAAAAGGAAGAAGCTTCGTATGTGTTACGAGTTACATTAATCCCTAAAGAGTCATTGATTGATGCCCAAATTTCAATGTATAAGAACGACAACTCTAACCCTCAAAAAGAAATCTACACACTACAAACTTCATACCACATACCAAGGAGGACTACCCATGAAGCAAACTAAGGATTCTTCATTTATTAATATCGGCTCTTCTTCCTTATTGATGATTTTTATTGTTCTAACTTTGGTTACTTTTGCAGTACTTTCATTTACAAGCGCACAAAGTGACTACAATCTAAGTAATCGTCTTGCTTCTCGTAAAGCCAGCTATTACACTGCCTCTGCAAATGCAGAAAAGGTTGTTTCCGAAATTGACAAACTTCTTGAGGAACAAGCAAGCCTTGCTGGTACGAATACAGCTCTTTACTATGAATCAGTAAAGCAATTATTTTCTAATACCAAAATAAATAGCTATCCTGTCTTTTGTCATAATTCGAAAGATAACTTAGAACTCTCTTTTTCTGTTGATGTACAAAACAAACAAGAACTTTCTGTCAGATTAAGGGTAACCGATTACACAAAATCCGATACTTTTTACACCATCAAATCCTGGCAGATTCTTTCTACAGATTTGTGGGAAGCAGATCCAGTCATTCAACTTTTACCTATGGAGGATTAAGATATGAATTTAATTGAAATATTAAAAAAAGCAATTGATAATCAAGCTTCTGATATTTTTATTGTAGCAGGACTTCCTGTATCTATGAGAATAAATGGAATTATTTCTAGATTAGATGATGTGCGCCTCTTACCAAATGATACAGAAGCGCTACTTACAGAAATCTACGCACAAGCCGCCGATCGTGATATGAAACAACTTCACACAAATGGTGATGATGATTTTTCTTTTTCCATTCCAGGACTTTCTCGATTTCGAATTAGTGCATATAAGCAACGAAGTTCTCTTTGTGCAGTAATCCGTATCATTACATTTGATCTTCCAAACTCTAAAAATCTTGGCATTCCAGAGTATGTAATGGATTTAACAAAAAATAGTAAAGGAATGATTTTGGTAACTGGTGCAGCTGGTAGTGGAAAATCCACAACTCTTGCCTGTATGATCGATGCCATTAATCGCTCCCAAAAAAAACATATTATTACACTTGAAGATCCTCTAGAATTTCTCCATCGACACAATCAAAGTATTGTCAGCCAACGAGAAATCAACGTTGATACAGAAAACTATGTAACTGCGCTTCGCTCTGCTCTTCGTCAAAGTCCTGACGTTATTTTACTTGGAGAAATGCGCGATTACGAAACAATCAATGTGGCTATGACAGCGGCTGAAACAGGACATTTGCTATTGTCTTCCCTTCATACCATAGGTGCCGCAAATACCATTGATCGTATTATTGATGTCTTTCCTGCTAATCAACAACACCAAGTTGCTGTCCAACTTTCCATGGTACTTCATGCAGTTGTCTCACAGCAATTAGTGCCTACTGTTGATGGAAAAGTAGTGCCAGCCATGGAAATCATGACCGTTACACCGGCAATCCGCAATATGATCCGAGATCACAAAGTCCATCAAATCGATGCGCTTGTAGCATCCTCTGCAAGAGAGGATATGATTTCAATGGATGCAAGTTTGCTCTCTCTTTATAAACAAGGGCTTATCACTCACGATACTGCTTTACGTTATGCTACCAATCCAGAAATGCTTTTAAAAAAATTATCTTAATTTCTGATCCTTCGGAGTCTGTGAGAATTATTTTATTTTGTGAATATAAAATTTACCTATGCGTACGTATAATTTCCCTTTAATCTGGCGCTCGCCCACAACTCCGAAGGTTCTAGAATCGGTTGATTGCTCCCGATTATCTCCCATGATAAACACTTCCCCCTCTTTTAATGTCAAAGGATAAGTTACGAATTCCCCAAGACGTGTCGTTGTTCCCATTGCATACGGTTCTTCAAAACATTGATCGTTTATATAAACCTTGCCTGATCGAATGTCTATAGTATCCCCCTGTGTGGCAATGATACGTTTCACATAATATCCGCCAGATGGTACTTTCACTCGTACTACATCGCCTTTTTCATATGATTGCGTTAAACGTAAAAACATAACCACTTCTTTATTGTGCAGCGTACTTTCCATAGAATTTCCCCTTACAACGGAAAATCCGATTATAAATCGAAATACAAGATAGACTACTAGCAGCAGTAAGATGAATTTTTCTGCCTCTTTTAACCATCTGTATTTCATACCATCATATTTTCTATTTGTTTTCATTTATTTTTTTCCATTCTTTATTTATTCTGTTTTTTATTTTATCAGTAGTGTAAAAAGAAGTGAAGTAGTTTTTACCACTTCACTTCTTCCTTTTCTATGCAATATCCAAGAAAATGTGCAATTGCTTTTAGAAACTTTTGCGCATCTTCTTCTTTCTTTGAACCGTCTACTCCTACAAAGCCAATTGTTCGATCATGATATACAAGTGGAACAATGATTGTTTGTCCGTTGATCTGCCGCATTTCCTTCGCACACCACTCATACTCCACCTTACATTCACACTCTTTACTACTTCCAATTCGTATATAAGCTCGGTCACATTCCAAAAATCCACCAATAAGTTTTAAGGCCTCTGGCATAGCTTTTTGAATTCCTTGATCACTAGTCAACATATTATAAATGTCCAACATCGTTCGTTTTGACGTTAACTTTTGTTGAATGGTCTGACTTATAATTTCCTTTTCTGTAATATCAAATGCAATTTCTACGCGGGCAAGTTTTCCTTTCCATAAAATCAATTTATCTTTTAGCAAGAAATGTTTTTTTAAAAATTCATTTTCCATTTCCCAAACTAAAAACTTATCCTTGCACAACTGGCCATTCGTACAAAAACTGCACGGCTTATCTTTTCCTTGTAAGATTTCATAACATTTGCAACCTTTGTAATCATAAACTCCTGTAAGTTTTCGTCCTGCTTCATTTAAATAATATAACTCATATGTATCCACATCACTTACATAAACCGCTTCGTCCATGCTTTCTACGATATTTCCAATCTCTTCTTTTCGATATTCTTCTATAAATGCTTTTCTTTCCTCTACCTCCAAACTCCATGCTGTTTGTTCTTTTTCTTCTCTTACTAGAAATTGCGCAGAATCTGAACAAATATATGCTTGCTCAAACTCTTCTGTTGTTTGGGGTTTTGCAAAGAAATAGCCTTGTAAAATATCTGCATTTAACTCCTGTAAAGCAATCAGTTCTTCGATTGTCTCTACTCCTTCACAACACACATCAATATCAACACTATGGGCTAATTCAATCATATTGCTAAGTAAACGAAAATTATATGCATTGTACTGTACATGAGACACAAAACAACGATCTATCTTGACCTCATTTATTTCTATACTTTTTAAATAACTAAGACTGGAATATCCTGTACCAAAATCATCAATTGAAATTCTAATTCCATTTGCTTTCCATACATAAAAAATCTTATTAAAATAATGATAATTTTGGAGCTGTATATTTTCGGTGAGCTCCAAAGTTAATGCTTCTCCTGGAAGATCTGCCTCTTGCAATGCATTTAAAACCATCTCCGTGATTCCTTCTTGCTTAAGTTGAATATAAGACATATTCACACTTATACGCAAATCAGGAAGAGATTCTCTCCATTTTTTGCACTGCGATACCGCATTTCTTAATACCCATTCTCCTACAGAACAAATTAAATTGGTCTGTTCTAGCAAAGGAATTAATTCCATTGGACTAACGATTCCTCTTGTTGGTGATGTGTATCGTAATAACGCCTCTATTCCACAAATTTTATGCTGCTGTAAACTAATCTGTGGCTGATATTCTAAATGAAATCCTTGATATCCCTGCCTAATCGCCTCTTTAATTTCTGCTAAAAACTCTACTTGTTCTTTCTTTTTTTTCCAGTCCTCTTCTGAAAAAAATACAATTTTATTCTTTCCTTCTTTTTTTGCCTGATTTAAAGCTGTTTCCGCATATAAATAAATAGACTCTTTCTCATTGCTACTATCATACTTTACAACTCCGGCAGAAACTGTACAAATATTTTTAATTGCATTCTTAATAAACGAGTAAAACTTTTCTACATCTTGCTTTTCTTTTTGAATAAAATTTACCCCAAAGCAGTCTCCCGACAAACGATATATTTCGATTGGATAAGACGTATTTTCATCTAAGATATCCGAAATGTTTTTTAAAATAGAATCTCCATACTCTCTTCCCTTTTTCAGATTGATATTTCGGAAATTGTCTACTCCTAGAATCATTAAATATCCATCATATTCTTTTAGGTTTTGTTTTAGATCTTCTAAAAACTTTCCTGTACTTCCTAACCCTGTTAATGTGTCAACTTTACTTCCTGATTCAATTTCTGAAATACGCCCTACAATCAATAGTGACTTCGTCTCTTCTTGTGCTCGAATCTTTCCTTTTACACGAACCCATACCTTATTTCCATTTCGATCCATAATTCTATAATCAATGTCAAAGGCATCAATTTTACCACTTAGTAAAAGGCCTCTATAGTGATTCATTAAATTTCGGTCTTTTGGATATACAATATCATCCCAAGCACTAAACTCATTCCCATCGCTTCCTGCTGGAGGAATCGGATATTTTTCACGAATTTTATCCGTTAGAAATACCCTTTCTAAAGTTAGGTCATACATATAGAGATAATCGTCTGTACTATCGTCAAACAGTTGAAGCGTTTTCATACATTGTTGCAATGTCTCAGATATATTGGCCGTTACCACCCATTCTTCCTCCTATTTATAAAATTTCATTTATATTTATTATAATACAATGAAATGCCTATTTTTGTCTACGAAATTTTATATACTATTGACAGAGTTATCATTTATAATTATACTTCCAGTATATCAAATTATTTGCACATGAATAGAAAGGATAGTTTATGATTGGACAAATTTATCATGTAGGACTTACCGTATCGGATATGGATCAATCTATAGAGTTTTATCGAGATATTTTAGGTCTTAACTTTATAGGTGAAATACTTATGGAAGGTTCTGAAACAGAAGCTCTATTTCAAAAGAAAGGATGTAGAGCAAGAGTAGCCTATTTAAATGGTTCTGATCAACTTGATATGCCACCGGTAGAATTAATTCAGTTTTTAGATATGGAAACGCAAAGCAAGAATGCAAGTCTTTTTCAAACCTCTATTTCTGAACTCTGCTTTTATACAAAAGACATTGATAAAATATATGAACATTTACAAAAGCACGCAGTAGAATGTTTATCTGCTCCTCAAAACTTTGATTTTACAGCAAATGGTTTTGGAAAAAGTCGTGCCTTTTACTTTAAAGATAAAGACGGTATCATTTTAGAAATGATGCAGCCTTTGTAATCAAATGTCCCCTATAGGAATCGAACCTGTAACGAGTTTAAGTTTCATTCTTTGCTGTAACCTCCTAATTGATAAATCCAACATCCCTGGTGGCATAGGACCTCTTAGCCTATCTTTTCTTTTGAAGCACCTTTTTCGCCCATTTCCTGTGCTTCTAGAATCATTTCTTTTGAAACTTCTTGTTCTGGTTTTAAAAAATGTTTGTGAGGATCACTATCAATGGCTTCCTTTGCCTGTTTTTCAGTCAATGGATTCCCCTCAATCTTATTAGAAGCATAGGAACTTTTTTCTTAGAGATTTTTCTAAGTCTATTTTTTGTAACAGATGGTATTTCTATCATGCTGAGGGAAAACGCTTTTCGTCTATCTCCGATATCCTTTTTTTAATTTCATTTATTAGTGTAACTTTAATTACATTATTACCCTCCATTCTATCCATATATTATACCGTTTTATGAAATATTTTTTCGCTAAAATTACACTATTTTTCATTACTTTATTGTCTTCTCTAATGAAGTCCCGTCTTTAAAAGTTAGCACTATAAATCTTTAGGAGCAAATCGAATACAAATACGTTACAAAGCCTGTAAAATAGGACTTTTTTACAAAAAATTACTTTCCAAAATTATTTTTTGTTCTATGACAATAATAATGCTAGTAGTGCTATATATTAAGGTATTTTATGGCTTATTTCCAAAAACAAACAAAATCAATAGGCAGAACGTAAATCAGAAGTTGTTCGTATAATATCGGATCTATCCTCTTCTCTATACCTTGGATATTTTCCACCGAAAGCTATCCTTGAAAAGCTGAATATAGAGCACCATGTAAATTATTTTTATCTCACAAACGATTTTCAATATAACCTTTGTGAATTGATTTCGTCATTAATATAATCCAGAAGTGTTAATCCATATAGTAAAAAAGCGCCCCATTATTTGCATTTCTACTAATAATCGAACGCTTTGTGCTAACCGTCTCGTATAGGAATCGAACCTATAATTGAGTCTTAGGAGAGCGAATAGGTGCTGTCAATTCCTGACAAAAACTGTTATTATAAAACCTTTAAAGTCAAAGCTTTTTTATACTTCCGAGTCAAATCAAGTCAAT
>JARIEI010000057.1 GCA_029256845.1 Ruminococcus sp.
AAAAAGGACTGCATATTTCATGCAATCCCATCCATTCTATTTCATAGATCGGAGTGACGTGATTCGAACACGCGACCTCTACGTCCCGAACGTAGCGCTCTACCAAGCTGAGCCACACTCCGATATAATTCAATTATAAACTTCCCGTAAAAATAATTAAGAACCTGCTATTGCAGATTCTTAACTACGGATAGAGGACTCGAACCTCTACTAACAGAGTCAGAGTCTGCTGTGCTGCCATTACACCAATCCGCATCAGCATTTTTAATTTGTTGCTTTGTTTCTCGCAAACAACAAGGTTATTATATCAAACTCTCAGCAAAAGTCAACCTCTTTTTTTAAAGTTCTTCTATTTTCTGATTTATTTATATTTTTCAGAATATTCCTTCAAATACAGTTTCTGCAGGTCCTGTCATATACACCAAGTTTTCTCTTTGGTCCCACTTTATCTTCAAATCTCCACCTAGAAGTTTTACCGTAACAAGATTGTCTGTATATCCATTTAAAATGCAAGATACTGCAACTGCACATGCACCTGTTCCACAAGCCAACGTTTCTCCAGATCCTCTTTCCCATACTCGCATTTCTACTGTTTGCCTATCAACAACTCTCACAAATTCTGTATTTACACGATTTGGAAAACAAGGATGAGATTCAAATGCTGGACCAACTTTTTCAAGATCTATCTCCTTTACATCTGGAACATATACAACTGCATGTGGATTTCCCATGGAAACGCATGTCATTTTATACTCTTTATCCGCAACAATAATTGGATAGCTAATTACCTCCTCTGCCTCTACATTAACCGGAATAAACTTGGAACGTAATTCTGGCGATCCCATATTCACTGTAATCATCACCGCTTTATGATCTTGAATCGTAAGATCTAAATACTTAATTCCCGCTAATGTTTCTACAGAAATATGCTCTTTTGTCGTTAATCCATGATCATATACATATTTTCCAACACAACGAATTCCATTTCCACACATTTCACTTCTAGAACCATCTGCATTGTACATTTCCATTTCAAAATCAGCAACCTTTGACGGGTTGATTAAAATCAATCCATCGGATCCGATTCCAAAATGTCGATCACTTATTATTTTTGCCAACTGGGATGGATTTTCAATGTTCTCTTGAAATCCATTTACATAAACATAATCATTTCCTAAGCCTTGCATTTTTGTAAATTTCATTTGTATGTTCGCTCCATTTTCTACCAATTCAATAATTCTACTTCAGGTCCTCTAGTTCCAAAACAACCGGACAATGATCGGATCCCATCACGTCCGTTAAAATTTTTGCATCTTGTAACTTTTCTTTCAGCGATTCTGACACAACAAAATAGTCAATCCGCCACCCTGCATTTTTTTCTCTTGCCCGGAAGCGATAAGACCACCAAGAATAAACATCCTTCGTATCTGGATAAAAATATCGATACGTGTCGATAAATCCTGCCTCTAAAAGCTCTGTGAATTTTTCTCTCTCTTCATCCGTGAACCCGGCATTTTTTCGATTTGTTTTTGGATTTTTTAGGTCAATCTCTTTATGAGCTACATTTAGGTCCCCTGTAACAATGACTGGTTTCTTTTGATCCAATGCTTTTAAATATGTGCGGAAATCATCTTCCCACTTCATTCGATAAGAAAGTCTTGCAAGTTCTGACTGAGAGTTTGGTGTATAAACTGTGACAAAATAAAAATCCTCAAATTCTAAGGTAATCACACGTCCCTCTTGATCATGCTCCTCAATTCCAATTCCATATGTGACGTTCAATGGTGTTTTTTTCGTAAAAACAGCCGTTCCCGAGTACCCTTTTTTTACTGCGTAATTAAAATATTGCTCATATCCAGGTAATTCAAGCGCTAATTGCCCTTCTTGCATTTTTGTTTCCTGTACACAGAAAATATCTGCATCTTGCTGCGCAAACACGTCTAAAAATCCTTTTTGCACACAGGCACGCAGACCATTTACATTCCATGATATTAATTTCATTCTTATCCTCCTATTTCATTTTCTAATAATATACTTCATTCAAAAACAATCCCTGTGCTGGTGTACAAAAACCTGCTTCCGTACGTTCCTTTGACTCTAAAATTTCTTTCACATCATCTGGGCATTTCTTTTTTCTCCCAACTTCAAGAAGTGTTCCCGTCAAAATGCGAACCATATGATACAAAAATCCAGTTCCAACATAAGTAATTTTAATCATGTCTTGTTGCTTTTCTATCTTTATGTCATAAATTGTTCGTATGGTAGACTTGTTTTCTTTTAAATCGGTAAAGGACGCAAAATCATGCCGTCCAATCAAATAAGATGCAGCCTGCTTCATGGCACAAACATCTAATTCATAAGGATAGGAATAGCTATATTTTCTTGTAAATACTTCTTGCTTTTGCCTCGTATCAATATAATACGCATAGCACTTTGCTTTTGCACTCAGCCGTGCATGAAATCCTTTGTTAGCCAACACAACCTCTGTAATTTTAATTGCTTCTGGGAGTCTTTGATTCATTCGGCATAAAAATTCTTCTGTATCGAAAGAAGCAGACACTACCATACTAGCTGTCTGCCCCTTTGCATGCACGCCCGCATCTGTGCGACCAGATCCGTTGATTTCCACCTTCTCTTTCAAAATATCACTTGCAGCTTCCTCTAAGATTCCCTGAATCGTACAATCTGTATTTCCCTGACGCTGCCATCCATTAAAGCACCTTCCATCATACATCATTGTAAGTTTATATGTCTTCATAGTCTCTCCCCTTGACTACTGTAAAAACTTTTTAAGTTCTGACATAAACGTATTCACATCTTTGAATTCACGGTATACAGATGCAAATCTTACATAAGCTACAGGATCAAGTGTACGTAACTTGTCCATCACAATCTCTCCGATTTTACTACTTGGGATTTCTCTTTCTTCCATGTTAAAAATCTCTAATTCTACGTCATCAATTGTCCTTTGAATGTCTGCTGCCGACACCGGTCTTTTATAGCAGGCACTCAAAACACCATGCTCAATTTTCGCACGATCATATTGCTCTCTATTGTTGTCTTTTTTAATTACGATCAGCGGAATCGTCTCCACTTTTTCATAAGTTGTAAAACGCTTGCCACACACATCACAGGCACGTCTTCTACGTATACTGCTTTTATCTTCTGCGGGCCTTGAATCAATTACTTTAGTGTCCGGATTTCCACAATATGGGCATTTCATGATGTACTCCGCCTTTCTCTTTTTCTAGTATTTATTATACACAATTCCTATATTTTTTGCAAAAATTTTTCTTCACAGATTTCTACTAATACGATATCCGGACCAATTTTTTTGATACATCTCCAAGGGATTACATATTCACTATCTGTTCCTAAAAAACCACAAACCCTCCCAGGACCTGGAACAATAATTGCCTGCACACATCCATCACATACATTTAGCACAAGATCTACGATACATCCCAATTTCTTACAGTTACAAATGTTGATCACTTCTTTTTCTTTTAATTCACATAATCGTATATCACTCATGCTCATACCCCTTTCCTATAATCTGGTCCTTATTTACTATATGTTTTCTTAAAGGAAAAGGTACCTCTTCCTCTCCGATAAAAAATAAGGTATAATATGATCAATTGGAGGTGAAATCAAAATGAAAGAAACAATTCTATTATTTAATATTCCAGAAAAAGATAAACGCCTAAAACTAGAAATGGCTTTATTCCCTTTACATGTAAAAATCAAATATGTAAAACCTGAAGAATACAATCAAAAATTAGGTACCCTTGCCGGCATAAAAGAGATCCCTGAATCAACCGATTCTTATACAGGTGAAGAGTTACCTTCTACCATGCTTGTATTTGCCTTTTTGCCAGATCAAAAATTAAATCAGGCTCTATATGCACTGAAAAAAAGTGGTGTAGGACCGATTCCATATAAAGCGGTCCTTACACCAACCAATCAATTTTGGACACCACTAGAGTGTTTTGAAGAAATTCAAAGAGAACACCACGTTATGTCCAATCAATAAGTTTTAATTTGCAAATTGACTTTCGTACAATTCTTTGTAAAAGCCATTTCGGGAAAGAAGTTCTTCATGTTTTCCTTGTTCCACGATGTTACCATCTTTCATTACAAGGATTAGATCCGCTTCCCGAATGGTAGAAAGTCTGTGTGCAACAATAAATGTTGTCCTACCTTTCATCATTTCCTGAAATGCATTTTGGATTTTTATTTCCGTTCTAGTATCAATTGATGATGTTGCCTCATCTAAGATCAAAATTGGTGGAAGCTGTAGCATTACCCTTGCAATACACAACAGCTGCTTCTCCCCTTGGGATAGATTTCCACCATCTTCTGCAAGAATCGTATCGTATCCTTGTTCCATCCTCATAATAAAACTATGCGCATGCGCAAACTTCGCTGCTTCTATAATTTCTTGTCTTGTAGCATGTTCTTTCCCATAGGCAATATTCTCTGCAACTGTTCCTGCTTTCAGCCAAGTATCTTGAAGAACCATACCATAATTCTTTCTTAGACTTTCTCGATTAATGGAACGAATATCCTGTCCATCTAAAAGAATTGCTCCTTGATCTACTTCATAGAAACGTAACAAGAGATTAATTAAAGTTGTCTTTCCACAACCAGTTGGTCCAACAATCGCTATCTTTTCTCCTTTTCTTACTTTAAAATTAATATTTTTAAGAAGTGTTTGCTCTTTATCATAAGAAAAAGAGACCTCTTTGAATTCTACCATTCCATCTATCTGTGAAGCTTTGTCTTCCTCCCCTTCTCGTTTTACGGTTGGAGTTTCTTCAATAAATTTAAAAACACGCTCTGCACATGCAATCGAATTTTGCAGTTCTGCGATTACACTGGAGATTTCATTAAATGGTTTTGTGTATTGGTTTGCATAACTTAAAAAACAAGAAAGTTGCCCCACACTTATTCTTCCAGCCATAGCTGTAAAAGCTCCTATAATTCCGACACCTGTATACGCAAGACCATTGACAAATCTAGTACTTGGATTGGTAATAGATGAAAAAAATGTTGCACTTAAACTTGCCTTCTCTAGTTTGTGATTCAACTGCTCAAATCGCTCCATCGCACAAGCTTCATATCCAAATGCACGGATGAGTTTCTGATTTCCCGCCATTTCATTGATAAATGAAGTTAATTCTGCTCTGACCTCTGATTGTATCTTAAACATCCGGTAGGTACGTTTTGCAATAAATCCTGCTACAAAAAAGGACAACGGCGTAATAACAATCACAACCATAGAAATCATTACATTCATACGTAGCATAAAAAATAATGTTCCTAAAATAGTTAAAATTCCTGTAAAAAACTGCGTGAATCCCATCAAAAGTCCTTCGCAAAACTGATCCACATCTGTTATAATCCGACTTATGATTTCTCCTTTTGGTGTATGATCCACATATTCTACCGTAAGGTCTGTAAGATGCTCAAATGCCTGCATTCTGATTTCTTTTCCCACGCGATAAGTAATCGTATTATTACAATAATTCATCAACCACTGTGCCAAAGCTGTCATAAGAATCGCTGCTGCAAGAATCTTCAGCACATACAAAATTTGAATAAATTCAACCTTTCCCAGTCCTACTACATAGTCAATCGCCTTTCCCGTAAGAATCGGCGCATATAAAGTCAGAACAACTGAACATGCTGCTGCCAACAATGCGCAAAGAATGTAAAAGAAAGATGGTTTTATAAAGCGGAGTATTTTCCGAAAAATTTTGTGTTTTTTTCTCACTTTTCTTCCTCCTCGTTTTCAAGCAACTGAGAAGCACAAATCTCCTGATAAACCTTACACTCTTGTAAGAGTTTTTCATGTGTTCCATATCCAGCTAGTTCCCCATTTTCTAAAACCATTATTTTATCTGCATGCATAACTGATGCCGCTCGTTGAGAAACAAGAAATATGGTACATGTTCCTTTCATCTTTTGCAGTTCCGTCCTTATTTCCCGCTCTGTTGCAAAATCCAGTGCCGACGTGCTGTCATCTAATAGCAAAATTTTAGGCCGTCCTGCAAACGCTCTTGCAATGGTAAGTCTTTGTCTTTGTCCTCCTGATAAATTCTTTCCCCCTTCTTGGATCATCCAATCAAGCCCCTTCCGACTTTTTTCTACGAATTCCCAAGCCTTTGCACGCTTTAGTGCCTGTATCACTCTATCATCGCAAATCTGCTTTCTCCCCATTTTCACATTATCCCGTACACTTCCACGAAATAATACCACTTTTTGTGGAACGATTCCAATCTGTTCCCTAAGTGTCTTTTGATTCCATAACCGAACGTCCACCCCATCTACCAAAACAGTTCCCGTCGTCACGGAATACAATGCCGGAATCAAATGAATCAATGAGCTTTTTCCTGCACCAGTGCTTCCAATTACCCCTATCATTTCTCCTGCATTTATTTTTGCTGATAAATTCGATAGTGTAGAAACTTTACTTCCATCATAAGAAAATCCTACTTTATCAAACTGAACCGACCACGCATCTTTTGTTGGTTCTGGTTCATAAGTGCCTTCGCTTTTTTCTATTCCAAGTTCAAACACTTCTTGAATTCTTCCTGCAGATGCCATCGCTTTTGTGTAGGATACAATTAGATTTGCAAGGGCAACCAATGCCAAAAGAATCTGGCTCATATAATTAACAAGTGCTATAACTTCTCCTTGGGTAAGTTTTCCATCATATACTTGTTTTCCACCAAGCCATATCACAAAAATAATTCCAACATTTACAATTACGTAAGTAAGAGGATTCATGCAGGAAGAGATTTTCCCAGATCGCTGTTGCAATTGTTCTAATTGTTCGCTTTTTTCCCTAAATTCTTCACACTCTTTTTTCTGGGTTCCAAAGGCACGCACAACACGAATTCCTGTTAGATTTTCTCTTGTAGAACAAAGAACTTGTTCCAAAGAATTTTGCACCTTTTTCAATAATGGAATTGTAATTCTAATAATCCCAAAAATGACAAATGCTAAGATTGGAACCGTGAAAAGAAAGATCAATCCTATCTCCCTGTCAATCCGAAACGACATTACAAGTGCTCCTACTACAATAAACGGAGATCTTAAAAACAAGCGAAGAACAAGATTCACTCCTGTTTGCACCTGATTGATATCACTAGTCATTCGAACAATTAGTGTATCGTTTCCCACGTGATCAATCTGACTATAAGAAAGTTTTTCAATCTTAGAGAACAATGCTGTTCGAAGTTCTCTTCCAAATCCTGTGGCTGCTTTTGCCGCAAAAAACTGTGCAGAAATAGAACATAGCAATCCAAGAACCCCAAAAGTTACTAAAATGGCGCATGTTTTCCACACAAATATGGTATTTTCTTCTGCTATTCCAACATCAATCATCTGCGCAACGATAACTGGAACAAGCAATTCAAATATGGCCTCCAATAATTTAAATAAAGGGCCTACTGTGCTTTCTTTCCAATAATTTTTAAGATAAGGTAATAACTTTATCAATTGCATTTCCTCCACGTTCTATCTTCCACACTTTATTGTAGCAGACCACTTTTGGATTGTCATTGCTTAATTATCTTTTCTCAACTATAATGTACATAGGAAAGGAGGTCTCTTATGTGGAAAACATCTGATCTTAAGAAAAAGGCTAGACGATCTATGAAGTATAATTTTAAACGTATGGTATCCGTATGCTTTTTAATTGCAATGCTCACAACGGCCTATACGTCTTCTACCTTTTTCATTCACCACTACAATTCAAACAACCAAGACTTTTCTATTTGTGAGCTCACTGGAAACGCTCCAACCTCACAAATCATTGAAGATACTTTAGAACAACTTACTAACCAAAAACTTCCTTTTTTTCATTCTTTTATTGGGTATTTGTCAACTTTACTGATTGATCTTTATGTTAGCGGACGTTCCATCATTTTTTCTATCATTAAAGCCGTACACACCCTACTATTTCGAGAATTTGAATGGGTTTCTGTCTTCGTGCTAGCGGGTGTTTTTCTCGCCTTTTTGTATCAATATTTTATTGCAAACATTTTATTTATCGGGGAAAAGCGTTTTTTTCTAGAATCCAAAAATTATCCTGACACAAAGATTAGCAAACTGTTTTATTTATTCAAATTAAGATACTTACATAACCCTATTTGGGTCATGTTTTGTCGTTCCATTTATCAGATTTTATGGAATTTAACAATCGTTGGTGGAATAATTAAACACTATGAATATAGTATGATTCCATATATTCTTGCTGAAAATCCTGCCATTGACTGCGAGGAAGCATTTCGGCTATCAAAGCAACTTATGAAAGGAAATAAATTTCATATGTTTCGAATGCATCTTTCCTTCCTTCATTGGCAACTGTTATCCTTTTTTACGTTTGGACTGGTAAATCTTTTCTTTACCAATGTTTATATGCAAGCAACCGATGCCGAATTATACATGGTACTTCGTAAAAAATATGTACGCTCTCGTCTCCCTGGTTATGAACGGTTTAATGACCCTATTCTTGACACTGTTCCGTCCGAAGATGAGCTTCTAATTAGCAAGGCTCTTTATGATGATTCTGAAGGCCCTTATACAAAAATTTCCTATTTTGAACCAAATCAATACCCACTGTTTTTGTACTCCATTCAACCACCAAAAAGTGCAGTGAAACCAGCTTGGAATAAAGATCGTAGATATGATGTTCCATCTTTACTATTTATCTTTTTTATATTTTCGATTTTCGGATGGGCCTTTGAAACTTGTATGTTTCTTACAAGAGAAGGCGTATTTTCCAATCATGGGCTTTTACTTGGTCCTTGGATGCCTTTATATGGCATATGTGGAACTTTGATTTTACTTTTTGTTCAAAAAATTTCTCATCGTCCGATTTTGTCATTTTTATCCATTATGACGATTTATTCCATCTTAGAATATGCGCTCACATGGTTGATGGAATCCAATTTAAAAATAAATCTTCTTACTTATAATGGATATTTTATGAATTTAAATGCCCATACATTTTTAGGAGGCTCCATTTTCTTTGCACTTCTTGGCTGCGCATTCCTATACTATCTTGCGCCAAAATGTGCAGACTATTTCTCTTTCCTTTCAAAAAAATGGAAAACCGCATTGTTGTCAATCCTAAGCATTTTATTTGTAATCGATTTGATTTACACGTTCCTACTTTAAAACACATTTCTACAAATCACACAACCGAAATTCAAATACCGCATAAAATACCGCATAAATAAAAAAAGTGAGGATGAGCATCTCTCTCCTCACTTTTTTTGTTCGTTTCTATCTTGCATTCGCAGGCTCGATTGCAATTGATTTTCCTTTGATCTTCGTCTGGTTCATTGCTTTTAAAACAGCTTTCGTGTACTCTCTTGGTACTTCTACAAATGTATACTTATCATACATATCAATGGTTCCAATTAATTTTCCTGGAATTCCACTTTCTCCTGCAATTGCACCTACGATATCTCCAGGTTTTGCTTTATTTTTCTTTCCAATATTGATAAACAAACGAACCATCCCAGCTTCTTCTGCACCAGTATCTGCATATTCTTCTGTTTCTTTTTCCTGTTTTGGCTCACCCATAGATAATTTTAAAAATGCTGCTGCAAGATCCATTGCTGTATAATCAGACGTATTTACTTTATTTTCAATAATCTGAATATATTTTGTAAGGTCTTCCGCCTGCATCACTTCTTCTAGTTCTCTTAAAATATTCTCCACTTTTGTATTGGCTACATCTTTTAGAGATGGAACTTTTTGTGCATAAATTTTTGTTTTACAATAGCGTTGAATTTCTTTCAATTTGTATACTTCTTTTCCTGTTACAAATGAAAAAGATCGACCAACTCTCCCTGCTCTTCCTGTTCTTCCGATTCGATGTACATAATATTCTTCATCTTGTGGAAGATCGTAGTTAAACACTGCTTCTACTTCATCAACATCAATTCCTCTAGCAGCAACATCTGTCGCAACGAGAATATTGGTGCTTCCATTTCGAAATCCTTGCATTACACGATCTCGTTGTGCCTGCTTTAAGTCTCCATGAAGTCCTGCTACAGAAAAGCCTCTTCCAAGCAGTCCATTTACAAGTACATCCACCTGTTTTTTTGTATTACAAAACACTACAGATAACTTTGGTCTATAAATATCAAGAAGTCTTGCAAGTACTTCTTCTTTATTTTTATTTTTCACTTCATAGTAAAACTGTTCAATATTTTGAACGGTTAGTTCTTTTTTTGTTACTTTAACAAGTTCTGCATGGTGTTGAAACTTCTTCGTAATTTCAAGAATTGGTTTTGGCATAGTAGCGGAAAAAAGTACCGTTTGATGTTCCTGCGGAACGCCTTCCAAAATTGTTTCAATATCTTCACGAAATCCCATGTTCAACATTTCATCTGCTTCATCTAAAACAATCGTATGCACATGTTTCATCTTAATTGTCTTTCGTCTCATATGATCCATCACTCGCCCTGGCGTACCAATCATAATCTGTACTCCACTTTTCAACATACGAATTTGTTTTACAATTTCCTGTCCTCCATATACTGGTAACACTTTAATTCCATGCATATATTTTGCTAAATTTCTAATTTCCTGTGCAACTTGTATGGCAAGCTCTCTTGTTGGGCAAAGAACCACTGCCTGTAATTTTTTACTTTTCGGATCTATTTTCTGTAGGAGCGGAATTCCAAATGCTGCTGTTTTTCCTGTTCCTGTCTGAGCTTGTCCGATAAGATCTCTTCCAGAACACATCACTGGGATTGCTTTTGCCTGAATTGGTGAAGCTTCTTCGAATCCCATATCTTCAATTGCGCGTAAGATCTCCGGGTACAAACCTAATTCTTCAAATTTAATTTCTTGCATATAACTCCTTTTCTCTTTCTAATTTCAAGTTTAACTTTGGTATCATATCAAACAATAAAAAAGATGTCAATTTTTAATTTCTTTTTCCAGTATTCACTTGCATTTTCTTCCATCTCGTTGTAATATTCATATATAGTTTATCTAGTTATTAATACTACGTATAGTGTTTTCGTTTTCAAGGAGGCGTTGTTTTATGACAAAAACACATTCTATTAAAGAACCAGGCAGTGCAATCACCCATTTTATCGGTATGTTAATGGCAATCTTTGCTGCAATTCCTTTACTACTTAAAGCAGCAAAAGAGCCAAATCCGGTGTATATGATCTCTCTTAGCGTATATGCGGTTAGTCTAATTTTACTATACGCCGCAAGTACCACCTATCATACATTTGATCTTTCAAAAAAAGTAAATACCCTACTAAAAAAATGGGATCACATGATGATTTTTCTCTTGATTGCTGGAAGTTATACACCAATTTGCCTTCTCGTTCTTGATCAACCCACTGGATTTTTCTTACTCGCCCTTGTTTGGTCCATTGCGATCATCGGAATTTTGATCAAAGCATTTTGGGTATTCTGTCCAAAATGGGTATCCTCCCTACTATATATTGGTATGGGATGGACCTGTGTGCTTGCTTTTACACAGTTACTCAATAATATGTCACGCCCAGCCTTTCTCTGGCTTCTTGCCGGCGGTATTATTTATACAATAGGAGGCGTAATTTACGCTTTGAAATTGCCTGTTTTCAACAACAAGCATAAAAACTTTGGAACCCATGAAAT
The DNA here is from genome assembly GCA_029256845.1 of Ruminococcus sp. Lineage (GTDB taxonomy): Bacteria > Bacillota > Clostridia > Lachnospirales > Lachnospiraceae > JAHHTM01. Next base: position 11,665 of record JARIEI010000057.1, read on the forward strand.
TTTCCATCTGTTTGTAATGGGTGGAAGTGCATGCCATTTTGTAGTAATGTACTCCTTCTTACTTCCTTAATTTTTCAATCTTTTGATCCGATTATAAAACGCACCACAAGGTCATCCGTATGCCTTGCAGTGCGTTTGCTTCTTTTTTGTCCTCTTAACTATTCTTGTATCAGTGTCACTTTTTCTCCATCTATAGAATAAGATAACAGTCGATCCTGTTTATCATATACTAATTTTAAAGAGAAAAATGGTCTCCCTTCCTTTAGCAATCGAAAGAAGATCTTATCTCCTTCCCATAAATTCAGATCAAAAATCTTTTCTTTCGCTACCCATTCTAATTCTCCTTCATCGCAAGGAATAGGCGTTCCTTCAAATCCATCGGCGGTATATAAAGACATGTACTCTGTAACATCTTCTCCATATACAAAGGTTACAATTCCACGATACTGATACGAAGTCAACGTATATCCTGTTTCCTCTTTTACTTCTCGTAAAAGACACTCTTCTGGACTTTCCTGATGTTCAAAATGCCCACCTACTCCAATCCATTTGTCCTTATTTACATCATTTTTCTTCACCGTTCTGTGTAACATAAGATACTTGTCGTCGTGTTCGATATAACATAATGTGCTTAAACTTACCATCCTTCCTCCCCCTGCTTTTTAAAAATCTGTAAACTTCTTTCTAATATTCCATTCATATAGGCAATGCTCATTCCATAATTTGTTATTGGAACGTTTTGATCCTGTGCGCATTTTAACCGGTATTTCATTTCTCGGTCTGTAAGTGTACATCCTCCACAGTGAATGACCATCGCATACTCTGATAAATCTGCCGGAAACTCTTGTCCACTTGTGAAAACAAATTTCACATCTGCTCCCGTAAATTCTCGAATCCAAGATGGAATTTTTACCGTTCCAATATCTTCGCATTGTCGATGATGGGTACACCCTTCTGAAATAAGGACCTTATCCCCATCTTTTAAACTCCATAATTTCTCCGTCCCTCTAACAGTAACATCCAACCATCCTTTATATCTGGCAAAAAGAATCGAAAACGAAGTCAAAGGGATACAATCTGGAACAATCGCAGATACCTTTCGAAAAATTTGACTGTCCGTGATAACCAGTTTTGGACACCCACCCATTTTATCGAGTGTTTGCTCTAATTGCGTATCTTTTACAACCACTGCAATTGCCCCCACCTCAATAATATCTCTTATGGTTTGTTGCTGTGGAAGGATTAATCTACCTTTGGGTGCACCAGCATCCACTGGAATTACAAGAACGACGACATCTCCAGGCATTAAAAGATCACTAACGATCTTCCTTTGCTCTTTTGCTTCTGGTATAAGATGCGCCACTTTTTCTTTTAATTCATAAATATTATGTCCCGTTCTTGTGCTAACTCGAATACAATTTTCATCTGTTAGCCCATATGATTCCATCTGTGTAGATAAATGCTTACATCTAGCCGAGTCAATTTTATTTAACACAACCAAATATGGAATCTTTTTTTCTCGTATCTGTTCCAGTACCATTCCATCCTCTTTTGTAATGCCCGCATCTACATCAATGATCAAAAGCGCAAGGTCTGTTTTATTCAACACCTGATATGCTTTTTGAACTCTTAACTGTCCAAGATTCCCAACATCATCCATTCCTGGGGTATCAATAATCACTACTGGCCCTAGTGGATGTAATTCCATCGCCTTGGAAACTGGATCCGTTGTTGTCCCCGGAACATCGGAAACAACTGCAAAATCTTGTCCAGTCATGGCATTAATAAGGCTGGATTTTCCTGCATTTCTCTTTCCAAAAATACCAATATGAATCCTCTCAGAGGATGGGGTGCTATTCAAACTCATAGTTGGTCTCCTTTGCTTTAAAATCGAAAATCATTTCCTGTTCCATTTTCAATTGCTTTTAGATGTTCTAATACTGTTTCTCGAACCTTATGACTTGGAATTTTAGCAAGTTCATTTAAAATCATTTGATCTCCAATTTTTTTCGTATCTTCTGACGCATAATCAACCAAAAACTCCTTTAATGTCATGATTGCATTCGGATGACAACAATTTTGAATCTGTTGACTTTTACACAGTTCCATAAACCGATCACCTGTACGTCCTTCTCGATAACAAGCTGTACAAAAACTTGGCAAATATCCCATTTCCATAAGCCATCTTACAACCTCGTCAAGGGTTCGTTTGTCACTAACATCAAACTGTTCGGAATTTTCTTCTTCCTCCTCTGGCTGTGCATAACCTCCCACACTTGTCTTAGACGCTCCACTCACCTGTGAAATTCCAAGATGAAGAACTTTTTCTCGACATGCCTGACTTTCTCTTGTAGAAACAATCATCCCTGTATATGGTACAGAAATTCGAATACAGGCAACAATTTTCGCAAAAATATCATCGCTGATTCCATTGGTAAATGTACGAATATCAATGTCATCTGCATTGCGAAGTCTTGGAACACTAATGGTATGTGGTCCTACTCCGTACGTTGCTTCCAAATGCTCCGCATGCATTAAAAGTCCTGCAAACTCATATCTATATTTGTCAAGTCCAAACAATACTCCAAGTCCTACATCATCAATTCCCCCTTCCATTGCTCGATCCATTGCTTCCGTATGGTAACAGTAGTCGTGTTTTGGTCCCGTTGGATGAAGTTTTAAGTAACTATCTTTATGATAAGTCTCCTGAAACAAAATGTAGGTTCCGATGCCAGCTTCTTTTAATTTTCGATAGTTTTCCACAGTGGTGGCTGCAATATTAACATTTACTCGCCGAATTGCACCATTTTTATGCTTAATACTGTAGATTGTTTTAATGCTTTCCAAAATATATTCAATTGGATTATGCGTTGGATCTTCTCCTGCTTCTAAGGCAAGTCTTTTGTGCCCCATATCCTGCAGTGCGATCACTTCATTTTTGATTTCCTCTTGTGTTAGTTTCTTCCTTGAAATATGTTTGTTTTTCAAATGATATGGACAGTAGGTACATCCATTCACACAATAGTTCGAAAGATACAACGGAGCAAACATCACAATACGATTTCCATAAAAATCTAATTTGATCTGCTCAGCCAGCTTGTAAATTTCCTGATTTTTTTCTTCTATCTCACAAGCTAGAAGAACCGATGCTTCGCGATGATTTAACCCTTTTCTTTTTTTTGCTTTTTCTAGAATTGCATCAATTACTTGTACATTTTTCTTATTGGCATCTGCATAAGATAATGTGTCCAAAATTTCCTCGTGATCAATAAATTCTTCTGCTTTTTTTGATGTTACATCATACATACGAATACTCCTCCTATCTACGGCACAAGCGAGTCGCCTCGATCGACTACCACCTGATAACCAATTTCTTTCATCTCTGCTCGAAGCAATTCCAGCCCTTCTGCTGCTTCATCTTTCGTATATCGCTTGTGATCATATAAACGATATTGTTTTCGATTCTCTAGAGGGGATAAATTTGGCATGACCACATTTGCGCCTGCCAAAATCCCGCGTTTTCTTCCATCTGAAGCAATGCTTGCCAGAGCCGTGGTAGCTGGAAGAAGAACTTGTGGAATCATAAGTCTTAACAATCCAAGCAGATACAATGTTTGAAACAAAGTTCCGGATGTTTCCTCTCGAAAAGGAGTGTCTTTTTGCGAAATAAAAGGTCCAATCCCTATCATATGAGGATGAAGTTCTTTTAAAAATAACATATCCTTTGCAAGATGTTCCGCTGTTTGTCCCGGAGATCCTACCATAAATCCACTCCCAGTCTGATACCCAATCTCTTTTAAGTCAAACAAGCATTTTTGCCTGTGTTTCGGCGACAATGTCTGTGGATGAAGCATCCGATAATGTTCCGCATCGTATGTTTCATGCCGCAAAAGATAACGATCTGCTCCTGCTGCATAGTACTGTTCATAAGTGGTTCTACTTTTTTCTCCAACTGATAACGTAATTGCACAATCCGGAAACTGATTTTTGATTTCTTTTACTAAGTGACACAACTTTTCATCAGTGTAGTACCCATCTTCCCCACCTTGCAATACAAACGTTCGAAAACCTAGCTGGTATCCATTTGCACAACATGAGAGAATTTCTTCCTCGCTAAGCCGATATCTAGTAACGTGTGGATTACTTTTTCTTATACCGCAATAGTAGCAATCATTTTTGCAGTAATTCGTAAATTCAATTAATCCTCTGATGTAAATTTTATTTCCATAATTTTCCTGCTGTACTCGTCTTGCCCGTTCAAACAAAAATTCTGCTAATTGCTGATTGGCACCTTCTATTAGCCTAATCCAATTTTCTTTGGATAAGGAATGCGTTTCCTCTAATTCACAGATTAATTCTTTCATTTTACTCTACTTCTATCTTATAGTTTTTCTGTATTATAAATCAGATTTTAAATAAAATCAAATTTTGCAAATGAAAAAAGCACCCCTACAATTTATACAAATGAAATCATAGAGATGCAATTTATTAATTTTTTAATTTAAGCTTTTTTACTCTTACGAGCTGCTCTTAACATAACAAATGATGTGTAAATTGTTACACCCACTACAATCCATTTTAGAACTGTAATTGGAAGTGATTTGATTACTAAACATGCAATTAAAGTTCCGATAGAACCAAAGATTGCCATCCAAAAGGCGGAACGACGATTATAAGCTCCTTCTTTAATGAATTTTACAGATGCTGCTGGCATTAAGAATGCACATGAACCCATCATAATTGGGAAGGCTACATTTACAGACATTCCAAGTAAACTTACTACAACCATACATGGATTGTATAGTCCAACTCCAGCTGTCATAAGTGCACCTAAGATGAAATTAATCACTCCGGCAACCACTAATTTTCCTGGTGTAAGTCCAATCGCATCTCCACCAACTGGCATCAATCCTAACAGACCTGCTAACATTACAACTGCTGTAATTGATAATGCGATTCCCATTACAACACGAATATGATTTTCTGATAATTTTGAAACAATTCCTGCTCCAAAAATGGCTCCAAACATAGCTGCTGCTAACATAACTACCAAAGTTACAGGTTCAACTTCAACAACCGTTGTAAAAATAAGAGCCTGAATCAATACTGGAATCGTATTCGCTGCGTTCATAGTTCCTGGGATCAACTGATCTCTAGTTTGTTTGAACGCCTTTAAAAGTGCTGTCTGAGGTGCAAATGCTCCGATTCCAAGTGGATCAAAAAAGTTAACAAGAGCACTGATTAAACCAGCTTTCCACCATGTAACATCTGTTTCTAATTCTTCTTTATGCTTAATTACATCACGAATAAAATAAACTGTGTAACCAACTAAAATAATAATCAATAATGCAATTATAACTTTTGTAATACTCATAATCTCTTTCGTTCCGTGCCCTTTCTATTATTTTGACATTTCGCGTGATTTATCTGCACATGCTTTCATTGCTTTCATAACACTGCTTCTAAATCCTGTTTCTTCTAATTTCTCAACAGCTGCAATAGTTGTTCCTCCTGGAGAGCATACCATATCTTTTAATTCTCCTGGGTGCTTTCCTGTCTGCAATACCATCTGTGCAGATCCAAGTACTGCCTGTGCAGCAAATTTATATGCCTGTGGTCTTGCCATTCCTTCTAATACTGCTGCATCAGCCATTGCTTCTATAAACATATATACATACGCTGGGCTTGAACCACTTACTGCTGTAACAGCATCCATCAAATGCTCTGCTACAACTTCGCTTTTTCCAAAGCTATTAAAGATTGCAACAACATCATCAATCTCTTCCTTGCTCATGTTCTTACTTGGAGCAATCGCAGCCATTCCTTCTCCCACTAATGCTGGAGTATTTGGCATTGCTTTGGCAACCTTTAAGTCTTTTCCGAACAATTCTTTTACTGCATCACTTGACTGACCTGCTGCAATAACAACGATGATAACGTCATCTTTTACAACGTCTTTGATTCCGTTTATTACAACTGGATAAAATTGTGGCTTAACACTAAGCACGATCACATCACATGTGGATGCAACAACTGTATTATCAGTTGTTGTATTCACACCGTATTTTTCTTTCACAATTTCCAAGCTTTTTTCACTAATGTCAGAAACATAGATATCTTCTTTTGCTACTAAATTTGCACGGATGATCCCACCAATCATGGCTCCACCCATATTTCCACTACCTATAAACCCAATTTTACGATTCATTTGAAATCTCCTTCTTATTCGAAACTTTGCTCAGTACGGTTAATGATTTCATCCTGTAATTCTTTACTTAAATTACGGAAGTGATCAGAATATCCAGCAACACGAACAATTAAGTCTCTGTAATCTTCTGGATGTTGCTGTGCATTGATCAATGTCTGACGGTCAATTACGTTAAACTGAATATGATGTCCATCCATGTTGAAGTAAGAACGAACCAAGTCAGCCATATGTGTTAATCCTTCTTCTCCTGCAACAACTTGTGGTGTGAATTTTTGATTCAATAATGTACCACCTGTTGATAAATGATCCATTTTACTACAAGAACGAATTACTGCTGTTGGTCCATTTACGTCAGCTGATTTTTCTGGAGAAATTCCTTCAGAAACAGGTTTATGCGCTTTACGACCATTTGCACTTGCAAGCATAACTTCTCCGAAATATACGTGACAAGTAGTTGGTAACATATTAATACGCCACTCTCCATTACGCATATTTGGACGTCCTGTGATTGTTTCCTGATAATACTGGAATACGCTCTTCATTACTTCATCTGCGTAATCATCATCATTTCCGTATTTTGGAGTTTTTCTAGTTACAAGATTGTAGATTAATGCATTTTCTTCTCCTTCGAAGTTTGCATCCATTGCTCTCATTAATTCTTCCATTGTAAAACGTTTCTCATCAAATACATTGTATTTAATAGAAGCAAGAGAGTCTGTAATTGTTCCAATTCCAACACCCTGTAAGTAGTTTGTATTGTAACGTGCACCACCAGCATTGTAATCTTTACCAGAACTAATACAGTCATCTGTAATGATAGATAAGAATGGAGCTGGCATGTATTTTGCATAGATACGAGTAATCATATTACTTCCTTTTACTTTGATATCTGCAAAATATGCAATCTGTTTTTTGTAAGCATCAAATAATTCATCGTATGATTTGAAATCAGTTGCATTTCCTAAATGAAGACCTAACTGCTTCTTAGCAACTGGATCAAATCCATCGTGTAATGTAATTTCTAAAATCTTTGGAAGATTGAAATATCCTTGAAGAATATAAGCTTCACGTCCAAACGCTCCAACTTCTACACATCCACTTGTTCCTCCACGACGTGCATCTTCAATTGATTTTCCAGCATTTAATAATTCCTGAATAATTGCTTCTGTATTGTAGAATGCTGGTTGTCCCCATCCTTTACGTGAAATTTCACAAGCACGTTTCAAGAACTTTGTAGGAGTCTTTCTTGAAATCTGTACGTTACTAGATGGCTGTAGTAATTTCATCTCATCCATTGTATCAAGGATTAAGTAAGAAACTTCGTTAACTCCATCTTCTCCGTCTTTTGTAATACCACCTGTGTTGATATTTGCAAAATCTGTGTATGTACTAGATTCTTTTAATGTAATTCCTACTTTTGGTGGAGCTGGCTGGTTATTGAATTTTACCCACAAACACTCTAATAATTCTTTTGCTTTTGTATCATCTAAGCGTCCTTCTTTGCAATCCTTGCGGTAGAATGGAATCAAATGCTGATCCAAACGTCCTGGAGAATATGCATCCCATGGATTTAATTCTGTTGTAACTCCTAAATGAACAAACCAATACATTTGTAATGCCTGCCAGTATGTCTCTGGTTTATGTGCTGGAACTACATCACAGTTTGCAGCAATCTGTAATAACTCTGCTTTACGAACTTCATCTGTTTCTTTTTCAGCCATTTCACGAGCTAATTTAGCGTAACGCTCTCCCAATACCATAATGGCATCACACATAATACGCATACCTCTTAACTCGTCACGTTTTTCAATTGCTTCTTCATCGTTTAAGTAATCAATCTTTGCAAGTGCTGCATCGATATCTGCCTGATAATCTAAAAATCCTTTTGCATAAATTTTTTCAGAACCAACTGTATGTCCTGGTCCACGTTGTTCCATAAATTCTGTAAAGATACCAGCTTCATAGCAATCACGCCACTCTTGTGTCATAGAGTTGATGATTTTATTACGGATAGAACGTTTCTCCCAGAATGGGATAATTGTCTCTTCTTGATTCTTTAAATCCTCTTCACTAACCTTAAAACTAATTAAGTCACGATCATTCATAATACGCATATCTTCTAATGTGTGACAGCATAATTCTGGGAATGTTGGAGTTGATTGAGGACCTGCCCCTTTGTCTCCGACGATTAATTCTCCATCTTCGATTGTGATTGTTTTTCTTGAGAAAATCTCTTTCATTGATAACGCACGTAATTCAGGGATTGATACTTCACCCTCGTATTTTTTGTACGCATCTGTCATCAACATGGCACGCTCCATAAAAATACGTGGTTCTGTGCTTTCACTTTGTTGACGCAATTTTTTGATTCGGTCATTCATTCCTCTTAATTCCATTTTTTTATCCTCCTATTTTTACTTGCTTAAATCCGTTCTTTACGAACAGTTGCTTTAATTCTTCCATGTGTTCCTTACTTGGAACTTTCAAATCTTTTGCTAAGTATGGACGATTTAACTTTTCATATTTACTACTGCCAGTGCTATGATATGGCAAAAGATTTACCCGTACGATTCCAATCTTCTCTTTTAGATATTCGATAATATCTGTCATTGTTTTTTCATCACTATTGACTGGTTCCACTACCGGAATTCGAATATTGATATTTGCACCTTTATTCGCTATAAATTCTAAATTGCTTAAGATCTTCGCATTGGATTTTCCAATGTATTTCTGATGTACTTCATCGTCCAATGTCTTAATATCATATAAAAATGTATCCACATATGGTAACAGACGTTCATAATTCTTTTCTGGAGCATAACCGCAAGTGTCAATTGCGATATTAAATCCTTTTTTATGAAGCTGTTTACACAACTCCTCTAAATACTCACCATCCTGGCTCATCACTTCACCACCGGATAATGTAACTCCTCCACCTGATTCCTCATAAAACATCTGGTCTTTTTCACAAATCTTTACAAGTTCTTCAATCTCGTATTTTTTTCCTACTTTTTCTCTTGCATTTTGTAAGCAGTAATCAAAACATTCTTCACATAATACACATTCCTTGGAATTCGTCACTGCTTTTCCATCTTCACTAATGGTAATTGCATCATGGGAACAGACTTTTGCACAGTACCCGCATCCTGTACACTTCTCCTTGTCAAACATAAACTCTGGAAAATAATTCTGGCTTTCCGGATTATGACACCACCAGCAACTTAGTTGACACCCTTTAAAAAATATTGTGGTTCGTATACCATCTCCATCATGAACCGAATATTTTTGAATGTTTATCACATTTGGGTAATTCATAACAAACTTCCTTTCGTTCATTTTCTTTCTAATTTTATTATATATGACTTTGTTAAAAAATCAACAGTTTTTTACTTAAATTTTTTATTTTTTAACTAAAATCATCATTTTTGTCATATTGCACAAATAACAAAATTCGACAAAAAAAAGTAACACAAAACTTTTCAAATAAAAGCAGTGTTACTTCTTTTTATTTCCTTAATTTTTCTATTCTTTTAAGTCATCTTTCGTATGATTTGGTGTATTAATGGAAAGCAATCGAACGAGCTTATTTGTCTGATTACTCCAATTGTGTCTTTTCGTGGAAGGATAATGTGCACAATCTCCCGGATACAAATCAAATGTTTCCTCTTCCAACTTCAATGTCAAGATACCTTCAATGACATAAATAATTTCTTCCCCTTCATGCTTATACGCTTCTGTCTCTTCTTTGTTTTTTTGTGGTAATAATTCTACGAATCGAGGAAGCATGTCAGAGCAGTCGCTAATGTTTGTCATACAATATTCAATAATCGACTGCCCTTCCATTCTAATAATCTCTCGTTCATAAGATCTTACAATGCTTTTTGTGCAACATGTCGGCATACTCAGCAGTGTTTGAACATCCAAATCTAATACTTTTCCTATTTTTTTAATCGTATCATTCGCAAAAGATGTAAGCCCTCTTTCTAACTGAGACAAATAACCAATAGATAAATCTGTCTGTTCTGCAACATCTTTTAAAGTCATTTTTTTCTTGATTCTAGTTTCTTTTATAATCTCTCCGATATTATTTTCCATTTTTTCACCTAATCTATTTTACTTACAAGCTTTTATTTTATCTTCTTCAATACGTGATTTATTGATCTCACGCCACAACTGTGCATCGACTCCGTCCCAGCAGATTTTATCTGGATCATAATACGGATCTTTTCCTTCTTTCATTTGTTTCACATAATCCTTATATAAAACAAATACTTTTGGTGATAACGCTAATACTACAACCATGTTAATCCAAGTGCAACTTCCAAGTGTCAAATCCGATAAATTCCACGCAAGATCTGATTGTACATTTCCCCAGATAAAAATCAAAATTGGCATTCCGATTTGCATAATTTTAGTAAAAATTTTACGAATTTTAGCTTTCTCTTGTCCCTGAAACAAGTACAAACAAGCAGTCTCTGATTCATAATAATAACTAATTAAACAAGTAAACGAAAACAATGCTAACATAACTGCAATAAATAGTGGGGCAATACTTCCAACGACTGTTCGGAATGCATACTGTACATAAATCACACCACCTTGAACATTATTTGCTGCTAACTGTGCCATTTCTGTACAACCTTTTCCTACATATCCACCTGCTGTATTAAAACAATCCGTCATCAGAATCATTAAGCCAGATGCTGTACAAATAATAACCGTATCCAACCATACTCCGGCCGCATTCGCCAATCCTTGCTTCACCGGATGACTTGTTTCTGCAGCTGCAGCTGTTGACATGGCCTCTCCCATTCCAGACGCTGAAGAAAAAGTTCCTCTCTTAATACCTTGCTGAATTGCAATTCCAATAGTCCCTCCAAAAATTGCATCTTTTCCAAATGCAGAAGATAATACATTCATCATAACTGCTGGAACGTCTTTGATATTTACAATAACAATCAATATTGCAGCTAGTAAATAAACAATCGTCATAAATGGAACTAGATAAGACGCAACAGTACTAATTCGCTTAATTCCTCCAAGAACAACAATCGCCATAACAATCGCAACAATCAATGCCGTTACCCACATTGGGATATGCATTGCATTATAAAATCCATCACAAATTGTATACGTAGCCGCAGCTGGCATAAAGCATGCACATCCAATTCCAAAGATTGTCGCAAATATAATTCCATAACGTTTCCATCCTAGACCTCGTTCTGCACAATATGAGCCGCCACTTCGATACTGACCATCAATTTTTGTCTTATACAAGGTACTAAGCGTACATTCCGTAAAACAAACTGCCGAATTAAAAATTCCTGCTACAATGATCCAAAACAATGCACCTGGACCACCGGCATAAATAGCAACTGCAACTCCTGCAACATTTCCTGTACCTACCCGCATTGCCATGGTCGTACAAAACGATGCAAACGTAGATACACCAGCCTCCGAATTTCCTTTATCTAAAATACGGCTCCACATGTCTTTAAATCGAACAAATTGAAACCCACCTAGACGAATTGTAAAGTAAATTCCTGATCCTAAGATGAGAACTAACATTCCTACTCCCCAAATAGGACCATTTAGCATACTAACAAATTTGTTGAATGTTTCCATAATTCTTCTCCCTATTCTAAAATCCCTTTTTTATTCTATAAAATCGTAATTTCAATGATAACATTACATTCAACTTTTGTCAATTTTTTAACAGTTTTTTACTTAAATATCCCTTATATACTAAAAAAAACGATACCAGTAAAGTATCGTTTCCCCCTCATAAAGGTATATACCTTCAAAACCACACACAAAGAAGTTTTTAACATCCATTCCTATCACCTTGCTTGGTTATGCCCTCGACCTATTAGTAACAATCAGCTGCGTATGTTACCATACTTCCACCTTTGTCCTA
>JARIEI010000081.1 GCA_029256845.1 Ruminococcus sp.
GAAAATGCGCAAGATTTTGCAAAGCGATTGGAAGATACATTTTCAGATCTTTTGGATGTGGAGAAGGTGCAAAAGGATCGTGTCATTATTCGAATCAAAGTGGAAGGTGCGAAAGAAAAAATGTTACATCGATTGTTAGAGCAACAGGTAGATTTGGATTATTTTGGAATTTATATGCCATCTTTAAATGATATATTTGTAGAGAAAGCAGGTGACGATTAATGAAACAATTTTTAACAGTTCTAAAATTTGAAATGAATAACTATTTTAAAAATAAAAGTTTCCTAGTTACAACTGGTATTTTAATTGTAATTTTAAGTGGAGTAATTCTTGTTCCAACTTTGATACCAGGATTATTACAAAATAAGAATGAGGAAAAAGAAACTTCAAGTGCTACAGAGTCCGTAGAAGAAGAAAGTAAAAAAGAAGAGAAACTTGGCGTTTTTGTGGAAGAGGAATACGAAGAACAGGTAAAATTATTTTTAAATACAATGCCAGTTCGGTGGAAAATTTTTTCGTCAAAAGAACAACTACGACAGGCAGTAGAAAAAAATGCAATAGAAGCCGGATTTATATTACATTCTATGAATCACTTTACTTATGTAGTAAAGAATCGATCTTTGTATGATTCTTGGTCTGAGATGTTCCAAGATAGCCTTAAAAAGTGGAACAAAGAGCAGTATCTACTTTCAAAAGGACTTACTAAAGATCAGATTGATACGTCAGAGAAAATCACGGTAATAAGAAACGAACAGATTCTTGGAAAAGACAGTGCAAGTAACTACTGGTATACCTATATTCTTGTTTTTGCCATCTATTTCTTGATAATTTTTTATGGACAGATGATCGCAGTTTCCGTTACAAACGAAAAAAGCAATCGTGCGATTGAAATTCTTGTGACAAGTGTAAATTCCAATAGTCTAATTTTTGGTAAGGTATTAGCCGGAGCATTTGCAGGTATCATTCAGATGGGAATGATTCTTGGAAGTGGTCTATTATCTTATCAGATGGTACAAGACAAATGGGGCGGGAAATTGGACTTTTTGTTTGAAATCCCAACAGAAGTTTGGATTGCTTATATCTGTTTTGGAATTTTAAGTTACGTCCTTTACGCTTTAATGTTTGGAGCACTTGGTGCAATGGTATCAAAGACAGAAGATATTAGTAAGAGTGCTACACCACTTATGTTGGTTTACATTGCGTCGTTTTTTATTTCAATATTTGGAATGCAATCCATGAGTGATAGTATCATGATGAAGGTTGCATCCTTTATCCCATTTACTTCCGGAAATGCTATGTTTGTACGAATCTGCATGGGAAATGTTTCACTTTTTGAGGTGCTTGTTTCCTTCATATTATTGGCGGCAAGCTGTGTATTTGTAGGAATGTTTGCAGCAAAATTATTCCGTTATGGAACCCTGCACTATGGAAATCCAATCAAACTAAGAAAAGCATGGAAAAATATAAAAAATCAAAAGTAAAGAAGGGAAGTTACAAAATTGAAACAAGAGAAGTTAAAGGCAATTATAAAAGCAATGAAAACAGAAAATGTTTCCCAGATGATTCTAACAGATCCTGCCAATATTTTTTATTGCACAGGGAAGTGGATACATCCAGGAGAACGTCTTTTGGCTCTATACATTAATACAAATGGTGAAACAAAACTGATACTCAACAAACTGTTTCCACAAACGGAAGAGTTAGGAGTGGAACTCATTTGGTATGATGATACCGAAGATGCAGTGGAATTATTAAGCCATTTTATTAAAGAAGGAATGGTCGGGATTGATAAAACTTGGCCATCTGGATTTCTTTTACGCCTGCAACAATTAAAAAAGGAATGTCATTATTGTAACGGGTCCATCATCGTAGATCAGGTAAGAATGCTGAAAGATACGAAGGAGCAGGAACTTATGCGAGAGGTTTCCGCGGCCAATGATCGCGTGATGGAACAACTGATTCCGCTGGTGGCAAATGGCTATACAGAAAAAGAATTAAATCAAATAGTAAAAGAATTCTATGCAAAATCAGGCCACCAAGATGTTTCTTTTGATCCGATTACTGCTTATGGAAAATCTGGTGCAGACCCACATCACATAACAGATGACACAAGAGGAAAAAAAGGAGATAGTGTTGTCCTAGATATTGGTGGGATTTTAAATGACTATTGCTCAGATATGACAAGGACCGTTTTCTTAGGGGAAGCTTCGGAACGTGCAAGAGAAATTTATGAAGTTGTAAAAGAAGCTCAGCAAAGAGGAATTCAGGCAGCAAAACCTGGGAATCGCATGTGTGATGTGGATTTTGCGTGCAGAAATTATATCGAAGAAAAAGGATTTGGAGCATATTTTACCCATCGGACAGGGCATAGTATTGGAATCGAAGATCACGAATTTGGCGACGTATCTTCTGTAAATACAGAACGCATAAAACCTGGTCAATGTTTTTCAATAGAACCAGGGATATACATAGAAGAGGAAGAAATCGGCGTTCGAATCGAAGATATCGTTTTGATTACAGAAGAAGGATGCGAAGTATTAAATCATGTCACAAAAGAGTTGATCATTGTGCCGATGAAAGAATCATAAAAAAAGGGCGCAGCAAAATTAATTTTGCTGCGTTCTTTTTGTCTTTTTGCGTGCTTCTTGCTGTAAATCTTCAATTAGGATTCGTGTGCTGTTTGTTAATAGAAGTTGGATAAAATCAAGTAAGCCATTTCGAACTTCTTTGTCCACAGTCATCATTGCTTTTGCCATAGGAATGACCGCTCGAATATTTTCATTCTTAAGATCAGAGATGGTTTTGGCTCCAGAAGAATTTAAGATGTCAAACAGCGCATCAATAAAGGATTTTCGTTGTTCGACAGAAACACTATGAAGCCATTCGCGAATGGCAAGACTACTATTTCTTGCGGCTGTGTTTATAGAAGGCAGTGTAACAAAATGATCGCCTATGACCTGCCATGAAAAAGGATTGTGTTGCATAAGACCTAGTTCGTCGCTATCTACAACGGTGTAGGATTCTCCGTGTTCTAAAAGCATCCCTACAATTGATGATTTTGGCAAAATTGTGTGTATACGGCTTTCAAGACGTTTATAAGTCGGTAAATCTAAAATATACTCATGAAAGCCAGGTCCATCATTAGACCATATGTCCAAAATCCGTTTTTGTAGCTTGATTGGAAGAAACAAGCCTGCATAAACGGCAAGATTACCACCCTTTGAATGGCCACCGAGCAAGATCTTACGGCGAGGATATTGCTTTGCAACTGTTTGCACATAGTGTACTGCCCGTTTTTGCGCAGGGACTTCATCGGTGCAGGAAAGTTCTAAGTCTTCTTGCCAGGCGGTCAAAGAATCATCTGTACCTCGAAAAGCACAGTAAATATGACGTTGATCGATTTCAAAAGTGATAGCGCTGAACTGTTCTACGGTGTCTAAATCGGTGTGCTCCACGTAGCAATTTAGAAGAATGTTGCAAAATCTAGGGGAGCTGGCAATTTTATGAAAGAGTTCTTTTATCTGTTCATCGGAATTTGAAACTATTTTTCCGTTGACTTGATTTTGAGATACCATTTTTTTATAAGCATCACGAATGGATATGCCATTTGATAAACTAGGAGTGGGTACAATATCTGTAAAGTCTAAATAAGAGAGTTCTGAAAAAATCAGACTGTCTACTTCATTAAAAGGCGATTGTGCTAATGTAAGATCCCCACGCCAGTCAAGATAATCGAATAAATTAGACATAAAAACACCTACTTTCCTTGTGATTGTTTATATTATATTCATAAAAATGTAGGAAGACAAGTAAAAAAGGTTGACTTTTATAAAATGTAAGCCGTATAATCTCGTATGTTTCCCGATATAAATAAAAAGATACGAGGTATAAAGTTGGAAAAACAAAAAACAAGATCTTACTTATTCGATAACATAAAAGCATTTTTGATTTTTGGGGTTGTGTATGTTCATTTTATCCGCGTAAGTGGCGAATTTGCGCCAGATGGACTAGATGGATATTTCTATACACTCTTTTTTTCTTTTATTATGCAAGGGTTTATTTTTGTTTCGGGTTATTTTTCAAAAAATGTGGAAAAATGCCGAAAAGGCGCATTTCTAAATTACCTATTTCCATATTTCATATGGATGGTTGGAATGTATTTTATACGTTTTTTGATATCCCAAGATGCTACCCTTCGCTTATATCATCCTTCTCACGGAATGTGGTTTTTTCTAGTCATGTTCTTTTATCGATTTTTTTTGAAAGATTTTATTAAAGTACCACATATATTAGAAATCAGCATGGGAGTGTATTTTGTTGCTGGATGTATTCCATTTTTAAATGAAACATTATCCTTGGGACGAGCCTTTTCTTTTCTCTTTTTCTTCCTATTAGGATATTACTGTAGAGAAAGCGAAGTGAATAAAATAAAAAAAATCAATCCAGTATACACCATTTGTGGGGCAGGTGCATTATTGGTTGTTCTGTATATCATTTCGAAATTTCAAATGATCCCAGTGGAAATGTGGCATTTAAAAGACGGATATAAAGATTATCAGGTTGGAAATATAGAAGGAATGTTCCTACGGTTGTGTATTGGAATAATTTCCTTATTATGGATCCTGATTCTTATAAACTTGACTCCAGACCGAAAATTATCAACGTCAGAAATCGGACAGCACACGCTTCCTATTTTTGTATTGCATATTCCATTAAGATATTTGATACAAGAAGTTGGTATACCATTGGAAAATGATTTCTTGATTTGTATGTCTTGTGCAATCATTACAAGTGTTACAGTGTATTTCCTTTCCCGTCCATGTGTACACAGAATTTACAATTCTTTTTTTAAGATGTTTCATTTCAGTGGTTTAAAAAGTTATAAATCTATTGAAGAATAATGTACGAATTTTATCAAAATAAGAATAAAATTTTTGGAATAAATCACAGACATTTTGAGCACAATAAAAATTAGTTGACAAAAATAGAATTTTCACTGTAATATAAAATTAATAAAAGGGAGTAACTGACGTTTTAAAAAAACGTTTACGATGTCGTCAGTACAGTGGAAACACTCGGTGTCGTATACAACTGGTGAGACTTTTATTGCCATAGATGATGAAAGGCAATAGGAGTCTCTTTTTCTATTTTTCAAAGAAGCCTTTCATACTTATAAATTTTGTTTATAAAAATAGGAGGAAAGACAATGAAAGAAGTGTATCAGCAGACAGTTGAAGAGATTCAGTTAAGCCAAAATGGACACGCTGGCGAATTATCAGAAGAAGAAGTACAAAGAAAACGAGAAAAGTATGGATATAATGTTCTTCCAGAAGGAAAAAAGAAGAATATTGTGCAAATCTTTCTCGAACAATTTAAAGATTTTCTTGTTATTATTTTGATTGCATCTGCCATTGTATCTGGATTTTTAGGAGAGATGCAAAGTGCGCTTGTTATTTTTATTGTAATCACAATGAATGCAATTCTAGGAACAGTGCAGACAGTCAAAGCAGAACAATCTTTGAAAGGTTTGGAAAAATTGTCAGCACCAGAAGCAAAAGTATTGCGAGATGGAGTAGTCTTACAAATTCCATCCAAAGAGGTAGTACCAGGTGACATTGTTATCTTGGAAGCAGGAGACTATGTCCCAGCAGACGGTAGATTGATGGAGGGGGCAACCCTTACCGTTGATGAAAGTACCTTAAGTGGGGAAAGTGTTCCTGTAGAGAAAAGCATTGCGACACTAGAAAAAAAAGTACCATTACAAGATCGAAGTAATATGGTTTTTTCTGGAAGTTTTGTAACGTATGGTCGAGGAACTTATATTGTAACAGCAATTGGTAAAGATACAGAAGTAGGAAAAATTGCCCAGCTATTAAATAATGCTTCAGAAAAGAAAACGCCATTACAAGAGAACCTTGATCAGTTTGGGCAGAAATTGTCTATTTTGATTTTAATCTTTTGTGGACTTTTGTTCGCGGTGAATGTACTGCGTGGGGAAGACATTGGAAATGCGTTTTTATTTGCGGTTGCGTTAGCCGTTGCAGCAATTCCAGAGGCGCTTAGTTCGATTGTTACGATTGTTCTTGCTTTTGGAACACGAAAAATGGCTGAAGAGCACGCAATTATTCGAAAACTACAGGCTGTAGAGGGCTTGGGAAGTGTATCCGTACTATGTTCCGATAAGACTGGAACATTGACGCAAAATAAAATGACAGTAGAAGAGTATTACACCAATGGAAAAGTAGTTTCTACCGATCAAATTAACATGGAAGATGCTTATCAAAGAAAATTACTGTCTTATAGCATTTTATGCAATGATTCCACAAATGAAGACGGAAAAGAGATTGGCGATCCGACAGAAACTGCGTTAATTAATGTAGGAAGCAAGTTTGGAATTTCTATAACAGAGGAACGACAGTCCCATCAAAGAATAGCTGAAAATCCATTTGATAGTGATCGAAAAATGATGTCCACATTGAATAAATTTGGAAATCAGTGCACTATGATAACCAAAGGAGCAGTGGATGTACTTCTAGATCGCATTCAATTTATCGATACAAATGACGAAGTACGAGAGATTACAGAAGAAGAACGGGCTAAGATTCTTGCGCAGAACAACACATTCTCAGAAAATGGATTGAGAGTTTTGGCCTTTGCTTATAAAGAAGTACAAGAGAACCAGGTAATTACAGTTGAGGATGAAGAAAATTTAACATTCTTAGGACTAATTGCTATGGTGGATCCACCAAGAGAAGAATCAAAACAGGCAGTGGAGAAATGTAAGAGAGCTGGCATTCGACCAATTATGATCACAGGAGATCATAAAATCACAGCAGCAGCCATTGCAAAGAGAATTGGGATCTTATCTGATGTCAGCGAAGCATGTGATGGAGCAGTGCTTGATACGATGACAGACGAAGAACTCGAATCTTTTGTAGAAGGAATTTCTGTCTATGCCAGAGTTTCTCCAGAGCATAAGATCAGAATTGTTCGAGCATGGCAGAAAAAAGGACATATTGTTTCTATGACAGGAGATGGTGTCAATGATGCTCCAGCTTTAAAACAGGCAGATGTTGGAGTTGCAATGGGAATTACGGGAACAGAAGTTTCCAAAAATGCAGCGTCTATGATCTTAACTGACGATAATTTTTCTACAATCGTAAAGGCCGTGGAAAATGGTCGAAACGTTTATCGCAACATTAAACACGCCATCGGATTTTTACTTGCAGGAAATTTAGGGGCAATTTTAACCGTATTTTATGCTTCGTTGGCAGGACTTCCAGTTCCTTTTGCCCCAGTGCATCTGTTGTTTATCAACTTATTAACTGACAGTCTACCTGCGATCGCACTTGGACTTGAGCCACATAATGCGAGTGTTATGGATCAAAAACCACGTCCTGTAAATGAGGGAATCTTGACGAAAGAATTTTTAGGAAAGATCGGAATAGAAGGACTTGTAATTGGGTGTATGACCACTGTCGCATTTTATATAGGATATGGATCCGGTGGTGCTGCTTTGGGAAGCACATATGCTTTTGGAACACTTTGTATGTCACGACTTGTTCATGGATTTAATAGCAAAACCGATGGTCCAATTGGTGGATTTGCAATGCTGTTTAACAACAAATATTTAGGTGGAGCATTTGTAGTAGGAGCGTTGTTGCTTATTTCTGTTTTAATGATTCCAGGATTACATGGAATTTTTGATGTAGTAACACTAAGCGGTATGCAAATGTTAACAATTGCGCTACTTTCTGTAGCAAATTTCCCTATTATCCAGCTACTTCGTTGGCTGAAGAAACATAGAAAGTAACACAAATGAGGAGGAAGTAAAAAATGAGTATCATTATCCCGTTTATCGGTGGGCTTGGAATGTTTATTTATGGTATGCAGATCATGGCCCAGGGACTTGAAAATGCAGCAGGGAATAAAATGAAAACCATGCTGGAAGTTCTGACAAGAAACAAGCTTTCCGGAGTATTATTAGGAGCACTGATTACAGCTGTTATTCAAAGCTCATCAGCCACTACGGTTATGGTGGTTGGATTTGTCAATGCAGGTATTATGAACCTTACCCAGGCTATGGGAGTGATTATGGGTGCCAACATTGGTACTACAGTTACAGGATGGCTTGTTTCTAGTGTGGAATGGGCAAAATATTTAAGCCCTACCATGTTAGCACCAGTTGCCATTATGGCCGGTGTCATCATCATGTTAATTGGGAAACGTTATGTAACCAAAGAACTTGCCAATATTGTAATTGGGTTTGGGCTTTTATTTGTTGGTATTTCTACAATGTCTTCTGCGGTTTATCCACTAAGGGAGTCAGAAGCATTTTGTAACTTGTTTGTGACATTAGGAAAGAATCCACTTCTTGGAATTCTTGCCGGAGCATTTGTTACAGCAATTATTCAAAGTTCTTCTGCATCTGTTGGAATTCTTCAGAGTCTTGCAGCAGCTGGTCTTGTTCCATTTAATGCAGCTATCTATATTATCATGGGACAGAATATCGGAACATGTGCAACCGCTTTACTTTCTTCTCTTGGAGCAAAGAAAAATGCGAAAACAGCAAGTTACATGCACTTGCTATTCAACATTATAGGAACGGTTATCTTTAGTATTGCTTCTATTTTATATATCTTTATTGCAAACCCAGCATGGGCAGCTGGTACGATTAATCAGACACAGATCAGTTTGATTCATACCGCGTTTAACATTGCAACAACAATCCTTTTATTCCCAGTATCTGGATGGATTATTAAATTGGCAATGAAAATTGGTGGGGTTGACAAAGAAACTTCCGAGCAAGATACACTTTTATTGGATGAACGTATGTTAGAAACTCCTGGAATTGCCATTCAGTCTGTTTATTCCGAAATTCTTCGTATGGGTGCATTGGTTGAAAAAACTTTGAAAAATACAGTAGAAGCAATCAGCACTTCCGACAAAGATAAGATCAAGAAGATCAAAGAGCAAGAAAAACAGGTGGACCGTATGACAGATGGAATTACGGAATACATTATGAAACTATCAACGTTCCAAATTAGTGAGCGTGAACATGAGGAAGTGGTTCGGATGCTTCAAACCATTTCTGATATGGAAAGAATTAGTGATCATTGCGAAAACATTGCGGAATTTGCAGAACAGTTGTTAGATAAGAATTATGTATTCACTGGAGAAGCAAGGGAGAATTTAGATCAAATCAGCCGTATTTGTATGGAAGGATATATGTATGCGCTGAAGTCTTTTGAAACGAGAAATAATGATCAAATTTCCAAAGCAATCGAAAGAGAAACACAAATTGATCAGATGGAAATTATGTATCGTGGAGAAAACATTGATCGAATGACAAAACATCTCTATGACACACAAGCAGGTATTATTTTCCAAGATACATTGCTGAATTTAGAACGTATTTCAGACCACGCAAGAAACATTGCAGAAGGAGCTAGATAATCTTTGAGATTTGGGAAACAGATGTTGAATATCTTTGAAATTTTTCTTATAATAAAAGAACGAGACTAGAAAAGAAACCCGAAAAGGAGAACATACTGTGATCATCAAAAATAGAAGATTAACCAATTTTGCAAAACTAGTAGAGTCTGGGGAATGTCGAAAATTTCAAGGAGAGCTAAAAGTTGGCGTTGACCTTGGAACCTCCAATACAGTTTTGGCAGTTGTAGATAAAACAAACAAACCAGTTGCAGGAATTTCAGCTCCTTCCCATGCCATTCAAGACGGCGTGATTATCAGTTATTATGAGTCTGTTAAGCTTGTTACAAAATTAAAAGAAGAACTAGAAGAGAAGCTTGGTACAACTTTAACTTACGCTGCAGCAGCGATTCCACCTGGAATTGCAGAAGGATCTGTAAAGAGCATTCGACATGTCTTAGAAGATGCAGGATTTGAAGTCTGTAATATTGTTGATGAGCCAACTGCGGCGGCAGCCGTATTTCAGATTCAAAATGGTGCCGTCGTAGATGTTGGTGGTGGTACAACAGGAGTCAGTATATTAAAAGACGGGGAAATCATTTACACCAATGACGAAGCGACTGGTGGAACCCACATGACCCATACAGTTGCTGGACATTTTAAGATTCCGTATGAAGAAGCGGAAGTCTTTAAAAGAGAGAAAAAGAATGAAAGAGAAGTTTTCCCAGTTATTCGAGCGGTTGTAGAGAAAATGGCGGCAATTACGCAAAGATTTTTGACTGGCTACGATGTGTCAGATGTTTATGTTGCTGGTGGATCAAGTAATTTTGAAGAATTTGCAGAAGTTTTTTCAAACTGGATTAAATTACCTGTTCATAAATCAGAATATCCATTACTTGTAACACCGCTTGGAATCGCATATTTATGTGAAATACCTGCGAAAGAAACAAAATAGACGAAAAGAGGGGCTGTCGCACGAAAGAATTTAGACGGATTTGATTTTATCGATAAATTTCTGGGCAGACAATGACAAAGGATCATCTGGATTATAGATTAAGCATATTTTCCTTGTTGCTAAGTTTTCTGATAACTGTAATTGAAACACATTTCCTCGTTCTAATCCGTCTTTTGCAAACATCTCTGGAATCAGTCCGATTCCAAGATTTCGCTCCACCATAGGGAGGATTAAATCGGTGGTCGCAAGTTCAATATCTGGAACGAGAGAAATTCCTGAACTTAAGAAAATCTCATCCAAATATTTGCGGGTAGAAGTTCCTTGTTCCATGCAGATCAAAGGGTAATCGTTTAGGTCATTTAAAGATAGTTCCTGACCTTTTAGAAATTCATATTTTTCTCCTGCGATTACAATATCTTGAAGATCACAAAGAGAAGTGACAGCCAATGATTCCAATGAGGCTTCTGAATTTAAAACAACAATTGCAAAGTCGATTAAATTTGATTTGATTGCACGAATGGCAGAAGGGGTTGTAAAATTTGAAATTTTCAAGTGAATTTGTGGGTATTCGTCTCGAAATTCTTCTAGTAATGGCAGAAGATAATGGTGCAATGTTACCACACTAGCTCCAATTCGAACAATTCCTTTTTGCAGTTTTTTTACCTCTCTTATTTCTTCTTCTGCCTGAAAAATATGTTCACATGCTTTTGCTACATGCTTATATAACATTTCGGCTTCGGGAGTCATTGTGACTCCTTTTTTTGTACGGATAAATAGGGTACATCCAAGTTCCTTTTCCAAATTTGCAATAGAATAACTGACCGTTGGCTGGGATAAATATAATTGTTTGGCAGCAGAGGATATACTACGGCATTTCGCAACGCAATAAAAAATTTTATAATAATCAAAACTTACAGACATAAAAACTCCTTATCCATAGAAAAATTCTATGTTTTACCTAAAAAACTTTAATTTTATTTATATTACTATTCGTAGTATAATACAACAGAATGTGAAAAACAAGAAAAGGGTGGTAAATCAAATGATTAAAGATTTAACAAAGGGAAAACCAGAGTCCGTACTATGGAGTTTTACAATTCCTATGTTTATTAGTGTTGTATTTCAACAGCTTTATAATATTGCAGATAGTGTCATTGCTGGAAAGTTCGCC
Organism: Ruminococcus sp.; assembly: GCA_029256845.1. Taxonomy (GTDB): domain Bacteria; phylum Bacillota; class Clostridia; order Lachnospirales; family Lachnospiraceae; genus JAHHTM01. The sequence goes on from JARIEI010000081.1 coordinate 11,559, forward strand.
GGAGAAAATGCACTTGCAGCGGTTGGAGCCTCTTACCCAATTACCATGATCTTTATGGCGATTGCAGTTGGAAGTAACATTGGATGTTCTGTTGTTATATCACAGCTTTTTGGGGCAAAGAAGTTTGATGAAATGAAAACAGCGATTTCCACAACATTGATTTCTGCATTGGTAGGATCAATTTTACTAACAATTTTAGGACTATTTGGTACAAAAACCTTAATGGAATTATTAAATACTCCAGCAAATATTTTTGCAGATGGTGCTTTGTATTTACGAATTTACATAGGTGGTTTCCTATTTTTGTTCCTTTATAATATTTGTACAGGAATTTTCACCTCACTAGGAGATTCGAAAACACCTCTTTATTTTCTGATTGCTTCTTCCATTGGAAATATTATTCTCGACATTGTATTTGTTCGTAATTTCAAAATGGGAGTTGCAGGTGTTGCATGGGCAACGTTTCTTGCACAAGGTCTGGCATGTATTTTTGCATGTATCACCCTATTTAAGAGATTGAAAGCAATCGAAACGAAAGAAAAAGTTTCAATCTTTAACCTTTCTATGCTGGGAAAAATAAGCAGAATCGCAGTCCCAAGTATTTTACAACAAAGTTTCATCTCCATTGGAAACATCTTTATACAGATTCTTGTCAATGGCT
>JARIEI010000142.1 GCA_029256845.1 Ruminococcus sp.
GAGTTTTATACTAAACTAGGAGTAACAGAAATTGAAAACGTAAAATATTAGGAGGTAGTATTATGGGACGTTTATCAGAAAAAGTAGCAATTATTACAGGAGCTAATTCAGGTGTTGGAGCAGCTACTGCAAAAATGTTCGCAAAAGAGGGAGCAAAAGTTGTTATCAGCGCTAGACGTGTAGAGCCATTAGAGGCAGTTGCTTCAGAAATTAGAGAAGCAGGAGGAGAAGTGCTTCCAGTAGTTACAGATATTTCAAAGTTGGAAGATGTTAAACATCTATTACAAAAGACGGTGGAAACATATGGTAAGGTTGATATTCTGATCAACAATGCAGGCGTTTTAGATGAAGGATTAAGACCAATCGATCGTTTTGGTGATGATGATTTAGATCGTGTTCTTGCGATTAATGAAAAAGGAACGATGTATTGTATTCGTGAAATTTCAAATCAAATGAAAGAAAATGGCGGCGGATCCATTGTCAATGTTGCATCAGTAGCAGGTGTTATGGGATGCGGCGGTGCATCTTATGTTGCTTCTAAAGCAGCAATTATTGGAATTACACGTCATACAGCACTTCGATTTGCAGGACAACATATTCGTTGTAATGCAGTATGCCCAGGATCAATTGCAACACCTATGGTTGCAGGCATGGGACCAGATAATATGGATAAAGAAATGTTTGGGGCTATGTGTAAACATGCAGACATGCAAGTACCAATTTGTATGCCAGATGATGTTGCTAATATCCTTACATTTCTTGCATCAGATGAGTCTCGTGCAATTACTGGCCAGGCAATTGTTAGTGATTTTGGTAGTACATTATAATAGTGAAAAATTAAAAAAACCGGCCATTTGTGCCGGTTTTTAAATAGAGAGTGAAAGGAAGAGAAGGACACATGCTAGAAGAAAAAAGAATGGAAGATTCACGTGTGGAAACCATGCATGTTGTAAGGCCAAATCATTTAAATGCAGCAGGAAGACTATTTGGTGGAATTTTGATGCAGTGGATGGATGAGGTTGCAGGTTTTGTAGCAAGGCGACATACTTGTGGGAATGTTATTACAGCGTCCGTGGACAACCTTCGATTTATGAAGGGAGCCTATCAAGATGATTTGATCGTGATTATCGGCAAAGTAATTTATGTGGGAAACACATCTATGGAAGTAAGAGTAGATACTTATAAGGAATCACCAACTGGCATGAGAAGTCCGATTAACCGCGCATATTTTACAATGGTATCATTGGATGAACATGATATGCCAAAGCCAGTTCCTAAATTGTTGCTTGAGACAGAGCAACAAAAAGGGGATTGGCAGGCAGCACAGAGACGCAGAAAAATGAGAACATTAAGAAAAGAGGAAGGATTTTAGGCCTTCCTCTTTTTAAATACGGAACGTACCATTTGGATGGTGTGATCAATTTGCTGTTGCTCTTCTTCTGATTTACCTTCTTTCATAATTTCCATAATCAAATCAAATTCTTCTTCTGTAAAAAATATTCCCTTTTTATTTGCAGCGTGGATTAAAGCCATCATAACAGGAGGAAGTTCCTTGTTTGATTTTCCTGCGGTTTGAGTTGCAGCTATTTTGATTAATTCTAATTTTGCTGGATCAAGATTTTGCATTGCGGGGTGGTTCATCCATTCATTCATATCGATTCATTTCCTTTCATATCATGATCAAACATTTCACTATATGTTTCATACATATTCTGTTGATCTGGGGTCAACATTCCCATCATAATTTCAAAAGGTGAGAGGTCTTTTCCAGATTCTAAAGCATTCAATATAGAAGAAAAGGTGTCTATAACCTCAACTTTGGATGGGGGAATGTATGGTTTTAGAGCATTTAAAATTTCGGCGCTAGAAGAAGTATAACTCCAACTATTACTGGATAGAAGATTATTTTTGGCGTTGATAAAGAATCGAACCGTTTCTTTTAGTTCGAATATTTTTATAAAGACACCTAAAAATTCTTGTTGATCAAGAGGGGTGTAAGGGAGCAATAGCTTTAATATTTGAAGGTCTGGGGAAATAACAAGTTCATCAAAAGGTGTCATAGGTTTTGGAGGTGAATGTTCCATGAGAGCTCCTTGATATATAAGTTGTAAATATATATGTATTTAGTTTTGAAATTATGAGCCATTATTCATTGAACCCCAGGTGTTAAATGCCTGGGGTTCAACAAAAAAACAGTCTTATCTGCAGTCGCAAGGGCCGCCGAATCCGCCACAGCAAAGAAGTAGTAAAACTAGCCACATACAGTTGTCATTTCCACAACCGTTTTTTGGCATTGTGTATCCACCACATCCACCACAGCATGTGAGAAGAAGAATCAGCCAAAGGCAAGAAGGCATACCAGTATTCCCTTTTCTTCCACCACCACAATTTGAATCACAGTTACAGCCACAATGTGTTGTGTTTAGTTCACTCATGTTAGAACCTCCATATTGGATTGATTACAGTTTAATATATGTAAAGGAACAAAAAAGGTGAAAAAATACAAAAAAAATATCTGTCAAGAAAAAATACTTGACAGGAATAAAAGAAGTGTGTATGATAAGGAAGGTGATTCAAATGGACAAAATTTTAGAACAGACATTATTATTTGATTTTTATGGTGAACTATTAACAGAGCACCAAAAAGATATTTATACACAGTTTATGTTGGAAGACTTGTCTCTTAGTGAGATTGCACAGGATGCAGGGATTAGTAGACAAGGGGTACATGACTTGGTAAAGCGATGTCAAAAGATTTTAGAAGGATATGAAGAAAAACTTCATTTAGTTGAACGTTTTTTGTCTATCAAAGAAAAGGTTCATGAGATGAACATGATTTTGGATTCTAGTTTGGAAAACAAAGAAGAAGCAAAAGTTATGGCAATGAAGATCCGTAAGATATCGGATACGATAATAGAGGAGTTATAGAATGGCATTTGATAATTTAACGGAAAAACTTCAGAACGTATTTAAAAATCTAAGAAGCAAAGGCCGACTTACAGAAGCAGATGTGAAAACAGCATTAAGAGAAGTAAAGTTAGCGCTTCTAGAAGCGGATGTAAACTTCAAGGTCGTAAAAGGCTTTATTAAAAGTGTACAGGAACGGGCAGTAGGACAAGATGTAATGAATGGTCTGAATCCTGGACAGATGGTTATTAAGATTGTAAATGAAGAACTTGTAAATCTTATGGGTTCGGAAACAACAGAAATCAAACTGCAGCCTGGAAGTGCAATTACAGTCATTATGATGGCAGGACTTCAAGGTGCAGGTAAGACGACCACAACAGCAAAACTAGCTGGTAAGTTCAAGTTAAAAGGGAAAAAACCTTTGCTTGTTGCATGTGACGTATACAGACCAGCGGCAATTAAGCAATTGCAGATCAATGGAGAAAAGCAAGGGGTTGAAGTCTTCTCAATGGGAGACAAAAACAAACCGGCGGATATTGCAAAGGCAGCGTTGGAACATGCAAAGAAAAACGGAAACAATCTTGTGATCCTAGATACCGCTGGGCGGCTTCATGTAGATGAAGATATGATGGCAGAATTACAGCAGATTAAAGAGGTTGTTGAAGTGCATCAGACAATTCTTGTTGTAGATGCAATGACAGGTCAGGATGCAGTAAATGTTGCTAGCAGTTTTAATGAAAAGATTGGAATAGATGGTGTAATCGTTACAAAATTGGATGGTGATACCAGAGGTGGTGCAGCTTTATCTATTAAAGCAGTTACTGGAAGACCGATTCTTTACGTTGGTATGGGAGAAAAGCTTTCTGATTTAGAACAGTTTTATCCAGATCGAATGGCTTCTCGTATTTTAGGTATGGGAGATGTGCTTACTTTGATTGAAAAAGCTGGCGCAGAGATCGATGAAGATAAAGCTAGAGAAATGACTCAGAAGATGAAGAAAGCCCAGTTTGATTTCAATGACTATCTTATGAGTATGGAACAGATGAAGAAAATGGGTGGACTTTCTAGTGTTCTTGGTATGATGCCAGGGCTTGGTGCTGGAAAAATGCCGGATTTTGATGATGCAGAAAGCGAAAAAAAGATGGCCAGAATGGAAGCAATGATTTATTCCATGACACCAGAAGAAAGAAGCAATCCAGAAATTTTAAATCCATCAAGAAAACATCGAATTGCGCAAGGTGCAGGGGTTGATATCTCTGAGGTGAATCGAATGGTAAAGCAATTCAATGAAGCGAAAAAAATGATGAAAAAGCTTCCAGGAATGATGGGTGGCAAAGGTGGTAAGAAAGGTAGGTTTAAACTTCCTTTTTAACACATAGATAATAACTAAGAAAAAAATTAAGAAGAGGTGAAAGACATGGCAGTAAAAATGAGATTAAGAAGAATGGGACAAAAGAAAGCTCCTTTCTATAGAATCGTAGTAGCAGATTCAAGATCACCAAGAGATGGTAGATTTATTGAGGAAATTGGAACATATGATCCAAACGTAGAGCCAAGCGCAATCAGAGTGGATGAAGAAGCTGCTAAAAAATGGTTAAACAATGGAGCACAGCCTACAGAAGTTGTGGCAAAACTTTTAAAAGAAGCAGGAATTGAAAAATAAGCTGTTCTGCGGAGGTAGCTTACATGAAAGAATTAGTTGAAGTAATCGCGAAAGCATTAGTTGACGACCCAGACAGCGTTGTTGTTTCTGAGAAAGAAGATGGCAGAACGACAGTGATTGAAGTACATGTTGCAGAAAGTGATATGGGGAAAGTCATTGGAAAACAGGGACGTATCGCAAAGGCAATTCGTTCAGTTGTTAAGGCAGCAGCTGCCAAAGAAGAAAAAAGAGTTGTTGTTGACATTGTGCAATAGCAGAAGGAAAGGGGCGGTCTTATAGGCTGTCCCTATATTTATAGGAACAGGAGAGAACTATGGAACAATACTTACAAGTTGGAGTGATTTCCTCAACACATGGAATAAAAGGAGAAGTAAAAGTTTTTCCTACAACCGATGATCCACAGAGATTTAAAGCGTTAAAACATGTGATTCTTGATACTGGAAAACAACAGATTCCTTTAGAAATTCAAGGCGTGAAATTTTTTAAACAGTTTGTTATTTTGAAGTTTAAGGGAATTGATAATATAAATGACATTGAAATGCACAAAGGAAAACCATTGCTTGTGACAAGAGAAGATGCAGTTGAGTTAGAAGAAGACGAATATTTTATTGCGGATTTAATTGGGATGAAAGTGGTTACAGAAGAAGAGGAATTAGGAACTCTTGTTGATGTGATTGAAACAGGGGCAAATGAAGTGTATGTGGTAGAGTCTACAAAGTATGGTGAAATACTAATACCAGCAATTTATGAATGTATTTTAGATGTGAATCTAGATACTCAAATTATGACTGTGCATCTTTTGGATGGATTGATCAATTAAAAGATAAAGGTGGAAGTTTATGAATTTTCATATTTTAACATTATTCCCTGAAATGGTAATGGATGGGCTTCTTACAAGTATTACAGGTCGAGCTGTAACAAAAGGGCTTTTATCTATTGAAGCAGTGAATATAAGGGACTATGCTTACAATAAGCATCACAGTGTGGATGATTATCCGTATGGTGGCGGTGCTGGTATGTTAATGCAAGCGGAGCCTGTTTATCAGGCCTATGAGTCAGTAGTAAAGAAAATTAATAAAAAGCCAAGGGTTGTCTATTTATCTCCTCAAGGGGCGACTTTTAACCAACATATGGCTGAAGAATTTGCAAAAGAGGACAATTTAGTTTTGTTATGTGGACATTATGAAGGGATTGATGAACGTGTGTTGGAAGAAATCGTAACTGATTACGTATCAATCGGAGATTATGTGCTAACAGGAGGAGAACTTCCAGCCATGGTTATGGTAGATACCATTTCTAGATTGGTACCAGGAGTTCTTCACAATGATGTGTCGGCAGAGTTTGAATCATTTCAAGACAATCTTTTAGAATATCCACAATATTCTAGACCAGAAGAGTGGCATGGGAAAAAAGTACCAGAGGTGCTTATGTCGGGACATCATGCAAACATAGAAAAATGGAGAAGAGAGCAATCTGTAATCCGAACAAAACAAAGAAGACCGGATCTTTTGGAAAAATGTAATCTGACAGAAGCAGAAAAAAAGCTTATTGACAAGATGTAGAAAAACACTTGAAATACTAATAAAAATATGTTACACTACAAAAGTTGTGAAAGAAAGAAGGATGGTCCTCTGATGCAATAATGGATCTACGGGAAATGATGACCCCGTATGACAGGCATTAAGAACGTCTAAATTATAAGGAGGTCACACAAATGAACGAAATCATCAGAAAAATTGAAGCAGAGCAGTTAAAAGAAAATGCACCT
>JARIEI010000096.1 GCA_029256845.1 Ruminococcus sp.
GATTTTTCTCATTCAAAAGCAGATTTCTGAGAAACGCTTCCAGATACTCTGTTGTTTCATGAATACCTTTTTGCAAGTTCGTATAGTTTGCACGGACAAGTGCATTTCTGAAATACCACGCATTTTCTGCAAAAATATCATTGGTTGCCGAAAAACCCAGTGTCCTTAAATATTTGATAAAGAACACTGACGTTGTTCTCGTATTGCCTTCCCCGAAGATGTGGATTTGCCACAACCTTGAAACAAATACCGCAAGATGATGGATAATCTCGTCCATTGAAAGCCCTTTATAGCTAAAATCTTTCTCCTGCGAAAAATCATATTCAAGTGTAGCTTTCAGTTCCGAAGCACTACCGTACATAACAGTTGCTCCATCAAGCACCCATTCTTTCTTTGTGATGTTGTAATCCCGAATCTTTCCGGCGTGTTTATAAATACCCTGAAAGAGTTTACGGTGGATAGCGATATACTCATTCGGGGAAAATGAAAACGCTGTTTCAGAAAGAATTTCTGCAATACGGGACGAAACCTTATCTGCTTCTTCGGTACGTTCATCATCGGACAAATGCACTGGTCTTTCTTCATAATAGCTGTCAATAAGACTCTGTGCCTCTTTCATCGTGATTTTGCCTTCAATATTCTGAATAGCAGTATCAATCAAATATTTAGATGGTTTGAGTCCGTCCACTGCCTGAAGTCCGATTGCCGTACTCCAAGCATACCCCTTATGTGCTTTATCCGGCTCAGACTCCCTCAAATATTCCTTAAACGGGTCTTTTTCCATATCCACTACCTCACTTCATAGTCTTATAATTCAATCTTACTTAATTTGTGCAAACCGTCTGCATAAATTCAAATCTACACTATTCGCTTTCCTGCACATCTTCAGTAGCTTTTGTGAGCATCTTCCTGTACTGTTCTTTCACACTTTCCGGTGCAAGTATCTGTACCTTACCATTAAATCCAAACACCCAACCAAAAAAGGTAGGACTTGCCGATACTTCGGTCTGCACTCTGAAAGAAGTCATATCATACGCAAGGGTTGTTACATCTTCTCCGAAACGGTCTACCATTGTTTTCATCAGACTGTTATCACACCGTAAATCCACAAGGACTTTTTCGCCTAAGAACATAAAGAACACTTCCTTTGTGTAATTCTCAATATCGAAATCATCAGGCATAGAAATAATGTCCTTATCCAGTATCTCCGGCTTGGAAGCAATACGGTCTACCCTAAAATTGATAACCTTACTTTTCTTCTCGGAATATCCGAGAACATAATAATAGTCCCCACACCAGAGGAGTTTATACGGACTGAGCTTATAAATTTCGCCTTTATTCTTCAGAACCTTTTTCTTTAATCCGGTATAATCATAATACTGGAAAGAAATCTGCTTACCTGCATTGATGGCGTCGTTTATAGCGTCGATGATGTAATATATCTGTTCATTATCCGGTTTAATTCGATTGACCACATAATTGTTACGCTTCAGCTTTGCCACCTGCTCCGGACTGGTCATCGTATGTATCTTCTCAATCAAAGTTTCACTTTTCTTCTTTGTAATGAACTTCGATGACTCCACTGCGTCTATCAGCAATTTCAGTTCCGGCAATTCAAACTTACGACTGGCTACAAAGTATTTGCTCTGAGTAGAATGGATAGTAACAATGTCCATTCCAAACTCCTGAAGTGCTGCAATATCTTTTGTGACCGTTGTTCTATGTGCAGATATTCCATATTCATCATTCAATATATTGATTAACTGTGTTGTGGAAAGAGGATTTTCTTCATCAGTTCTTTCCAGTAAAATCTTTTGTAAATATAAAATTCTTGGCTTTGTTTCCATAGCCCGTCCTTTCTAAATTTTCACAATACTTTATATGAAATATAACCATTCTCATTTTAATCAAAGTGGTAAATCCACTTTCATTGCATTTATATCTTCCATAATTTTTTCTTTGTAGAAATAAAATAGTCCCCAAAATTTTTCCTTATTTTGTTCAAATTGTCCATATTCATTTCTAAAAATGTCACGAATTACAAAAGGTAACACATAATCTGAAATCTGGGTATCCATCTTTATATGTTCCATTCCAATAGTCTTTATAATTCTCGAATAATTTTCAGTAAACCAAATATTATCTGTCCATTGCCTATTACATCTAAATGCTTCAAACGACTTTTCAAAACACTTGCGATAAATACTGCTTATATTATCTGCTAACTGAACCAATTCATTTTCTTTGCTATCAACAAAATTGATATGTATTTTATTATCTTTAAACGACTGATTATATTCTTCTTCGTACCCCATTAAGTTATCATGATATATTTCTGTCTTGCTCATATCAACTCCATGTAGATGTTTTAGGCTCAAAAGCATTTCTCCTAATGCCGTCATATTCACAAAATTTACAGTATTTTTGCAGCTGTACGCTTCGTAAGTCAACGGGAATTCTCCATAATCCTTATTTTCTAACATAAGCTTAGCAAATGCTATATACAAATTATAATCATTTCTATCCAGTTTCTCATAAGGAAAGGAAATAAGATATTCCAAAAATTCTTTCTTAGAATTATCGGTGTTTTCACATACTGCGGAACAATAGTGTGAAAACAGTTCTTCTTTTTCTCCCGCCAAAGCACTTGCCATCATATAAAAAGTTAATGTTTCTTGCTGTTGAAATGGCACTCCAAAAATATATACCGAAATCAATGTTGCCAAGTAAAATATCTTATCATAATTACAAATGAAGAAATGCTTATCATCAAGCACATTTGTTATAAAATATTTTAGGGCTTCATTATTACGCTGAGTCATAAGCTCAGAACCTTTTATTTCTCCTGTAAATCCGAAACGATTCTTAAACTGTCTATACTTGTTCAGTATTTCTATTTCATCTTCTTTATCAGCAACAAAAACACTTCCCAATACAAAATGTCGTTGTCCATCATTAAACAATTGTCCATTTTTGTTTGGCATAATACAGCCAGAATATCCAGATTCATCAAAAAATAATTTCACTTCATTTCTCCTTATGCTAAACGATAATTTAACAGACTAATCTTCTATGGTTGCTTGCCCGTTCATCAACATTGGCAACAACCAATCGCGAAGTCTTTGGAGTTTTTTGTTTTCAGTTGCGTTATGCACTAACTGATTAAAAATTGGTTGTGTTTGATTTCCAAAAAATTCAACTACATCTGAAGAATACGCAAAATTAAATTCATCAATGTGATCATTATTAATAACTTTTTGTATTGAACCAGATGAAATGGTAGTCATTTTTTTATTTAACATATTTAAAGTCAAATAAATAAAAGGTATTTCATAATTTAAATTTGCCGTGAAAGCCATTGCAGCTCTTCCTATAGAAATAGTGTGATCAACTACACACATATCTCCAATTTTCCCGGCTACAGAAACTAAAATATCATTTTTATGTGCGAATCGCTTACTATTATTAGTTTTTGCTTGGCAATCAACAACGAATCCACCTTTCATATCACCGGCTCCAGAACAATAATCAATGTTATTATCTGTTTCAATTATGCTTTTTATTATATTTTTACCTTCAGGACATTGTCCCCACGTAATAGAAGTAATATCTCTAATGTTTTTATTTGACCATTTAAGAGGAATACTTTGCTTTAAAGTTTCATTCCATATTAATTTACCTCCTGACGATTTATATGGCTTTCCATTTTCGTCAGGAAAATCAAATTGTAAAAAATAATAATCATATAGCATATGTATTTGTTTTAATAAATTATCGTTTAACATATATCCCATAACTCTTGTGGGTGGCGAGAGTTAAATCAGGGGACTACCCACTCCGTAGTCGTTCTCTAAGTAAAATAAAAGGAGAATTGACTAATGAAACAAAATTTAATTACAGATGTTGTTCAGGCTATGTTACCCTTCTTGAACAACGCACAGACAGAACGCTTGCAAGAGGTATTGCAACATACACTTTTTGATTATGAGGTAACAAACATAGAAAGTGAAAAAGAAATTTCGGAGCAGAACTATATGGAACTGTTCCTATCAGCAAAGCGAATCGAGGGCTGTTCCGAGAAATCTCTTAAATACTACAAAGCAACTATCGAAATGATGATTGCGACCATCGGCAAAAGTGTTAAGCACATTGAAACCGACGACATAAGGCGATACCTGACCGAGTATCAGGAAAAGAAGAAATCAAGCAAGGTTACGATTGATAATATTCGCCGTATTCTTTCAAGCTTCTTTTCGTGGCTTGAGGACGAGGACTACATACTGAAAAGCCCCGTTAGGCGAATACATAAAGTCAAAACAGGTACAAACATTAAAGAAACATATTCCGATGAAGCGTTAGAACTTATGAGAGATAACTGCACTGAGCCGAGAGATTTGGCGATGATAGATATGTTAGCTTCTACGGGTATGCGTGTCGGTGAAATGGTATTGCTCAACAGAAACGATATTGATTTTAACGAGCGAGAATGTATTGTGTTCGGTAAAGGCAATAAGGAACGAGTGGTCTATTTTGACGCAAGAACAAAGATACATTTGCAAAATTACCTAAACAGCAGAACCGATGATAATCCGGCACTTTTTGTATCGCTGAAAGCACCGCACGAAAGACTGAAAATCGGCGGTATAGAAACAAGGCTCAGAGAATTCGGAAAGCACTTAGGACTGCACAAGGTACACCCGCACAAATTCAGGCGTACCCTTGCAACTATGGCAATAGATAAAGGAATGCCCATTGAGCAACTGCAACAGCTCTTGGGTCATAGAAAGATAGATACGACCTTGCAGTATGCAATGGTAAAACAAAGCAATGTTAAAATTGCACATAGGAAATATATCGGATAAGGAGAAAAGGATGGAGACTAAGAAACTGATAGATTGTTGTGAATTTATTTCTGATGGCGACCATTTACCACCACCTAAAAGTGATAGTGGCGTTCCTTTTATTACAATATCTAATATTACGGGACAAAACAAACTTTCTTTTGAAGACACAATGTTTGTGCCTGAAAGTTACTATAACGGATTGAATGAAAATAAGAAGGCACAAAAGGGTGATATTTTGTATTCGGTTGTTGGCTCTTTTGGTAAACCGGTATATGTAGATTTTGACAAACAAATGGTTTTTCAACGACATATTGCTATCTTGCGACCAAAAAGAAATGTTAATGCAAGATTTATTTACTATACAATGCTAAACCCTCAGTTTTATAAGTTGGTTGATAAACTTGCTATTGGCTGTTCTCAAAGAACGATAACATTGGATACTTTGAGAAATATAGAAATCAGCTTGCCCGATAAAGATATTCAGGACAAGACGGTTGAAATTCTTTCATTAATTGATAGAAAAATTGCTGAGAACTGTAAGATAAACGATAATTTAGAGCAACAAGCTAAGCTTATTTACGACTACTGGTTCACACAATTTGATTTTCCAGACAAAAATGGAAAGCCATACTACTCATCTGGCGGTAAGATGGTTTGGAACGAACAACTAAAACGTAATATTCCAGAGAACTGGAATGTTGTTCCACTGCTCAAATTGGTAAGTTGGGAAAGCAATAGTCAACCACCTAAAAGTGAATTTGTATATGAGCCAAAAGAAGGTTATGTGCGTTTCATTCAAAACAGAGATTATGATAGCGATACACACATAACATATATTCCTCGAACAAAAAATCTTAGTATAGTTGACCGCTTTGACATACTTATGGACAAATACGGAGATGCTGGTGCAGTTCGATACGGAATAGAGGGTGCGTTCAATGTAGCTCTTGGAAAAATTTGTGTTCATAATCCTAATTACAGGGAATACATACGTTCATTTTTAGGTAGCGATGGCATATATAAATTTCTCCATAATTCGTGTATGGCATCAACAAGAGCATCTCTCAGCGAGGATAATTTGGCAATACTGAATGTTGTTGTTCCTGATGAAAAAATCATATTGGATTATGAAAACTTCCTGCATAAAATCCGTGTCAGCATATTGAAGAACAAAGATGAAACTGTCGAGTTAATCAATCTTCGTGATTGGTTACTTCCTATGTTGATGAATGGACAAGCTACTATTGCTGATTAAGCCGCTAAATTATCGTTTATCGCATTATTTATAAGCTGCTTTTTGTTAATTATCTCAAGTAATCGTGCAACATCTTCTTGTCCACTCTCAATAACAGGTATAATTATCTCTTTTAAATCTGGAATACATAAATTACTTACAATAGAACCGGTTGCATCTGCACGTTTAAATTGTGTTTGAACGAAATCTGACATAAGTGTATTTAATAAATAATACGGGGCGCATTTTCCATTATTAACCTTTAGCAGAACCAGTCTTTGACCTAAACAACACTTTAATCCTTTAGGGACAATACCAACCACGCCCATTGGAGCTTCTCTTGAAATTATAATATCTCCTTCTTCAGGTATCGCTCTTTTAGTTCTTTCCAAATATGTTGCTTCATCAACAAAATATCCATCTGTAAAATCAAGATTTCCATCCTTTAAATTAAAGTTACGAACTACTCGAATACCTTCGTTTTTCCAGTCAGGCGTTGTATGAGGGCAGTCAACAATGTCTGTGCACAAATCGTTTAGTTTGTAATACTTCACTTATTACCCTCCTTAAGTTCTGAATATATTTTTTTCCACTTAGCAGATGGATGTTTACAAATTGAGTCTTTGGACGCAAAAGCACATACACCTTCAATATAACAGTAACCACAAATATCTGGATTTGCTTGCCGACACCCGAATGTCTGTTTATCTGTATCCATCTCGTTAAGCGGAGAACGAATTGGGATACATAACTCTTTTGGAAAACTACTCATACTTCACCTTCTTTAACTGTTCCATAATTTCCGTTTTCAATTTGTCGCCCTCTGCAAAATATTCCTGCAATTTCTCCGCATAGGCACTCATATGAGCATTAAACTCGTCCTGTGACAATTCAACATATTCGATTTTTACATCAAAATATTGTCCAGCCGCAAGTGAATACTTCTTTTCTTTGATTTCATCATAGGTAACAGCAACTGAAAAATCATCAACAGCTTCTTTATTAAGGAATGTATCAACAATTTTATCAATCTCAAAATCACAAAGTCTGCGTTTCTGATTGTTACCATCCTTATATTCTTCTCCCAGTTTTGAAGCATCTATCAGTACAACCTTATCTGTTTTTCTTGAATTATCGAAAAATAATACTGATACATTCGTTCCAGTATTAGCAAATACATTTGACGGCATACTAATACAGCCATAAACAATATGCTCGTCTACAATATGCTGTAATATTTTCTTTTCTACACCTGACTTTGCAGTTATAAATCCGGTAGGAACTACAATCGCACCTTTTCCAGTTGATTTCAATGAATTAAGAACGTGCTGAATGAACAGCGTATAAATTGCCATACTCTCTTTCTTTTTTGCAGGTACTTTCGGAACTCCCGCCCAAAAACGAACCGGCATCGCTGCTATACGCTCTCTTGTATCTGAGAAATCCATCTTAAAAGGCGGATTTGAAACTACATAATCAAAAGTTCTTAGTTCCTGTCCATTATCACTCTTGTGATACGGAGCAATCAGTGTATCTCCCTGAATTGCGTGGTCAAGAGAAGATACCAAGCTGTTCAGGATAAGATTAAGTTTTAACATTTTATTGCTTCGCTGTGAAATATCCTGAGCAAAAATAGTACACTTATCTTCGCCAATTTTATGGGCAAGAGCCATCAAAAGTGTTCCTGTTCCGGCTGATGGGTCATAACACTCAATACTATGTAAACCAGTTGCATTTCCAACAAGCAATCTTGCCATAATCGTTGCAATAGCGTGGGGAGTATAATACTCTGCATACTTACCACCGCCTGCGGTATTGTAGTCCTTTATCAGATATTCAAATATATCTGCAAAGAAATCATAGTGCTTCTCAAATGCTTCTTCAAAAGAAAAGTTTACCAACTTATCAACCAAAGCACGGGCAAAAGGGGCTCTTGCTGTATCGTCCGTCACATACTGTGTCAGCTTTTCAAAAAGTGGTATTTTTGTATTCTGAGCAGTCTGAGTTGAAAATATATCAATATTCTTATCTGCTATATCTGTCATCGTGCTGTCAAAGATTAAATCAAAATCGCCTTTTGCCTGCTGATTCCATAAGTTGGCAATAAGATGCTCCGGATTAAGTAATGGAATATCTGACGGTAAACTATCAAAAATATCCAAGCGGTCATCTTCTGACATTTCTGCATAAGCAAGTTCCCATTTTTCGGCATTTTTAAGAACCGGACTGACTTTTTTTACTTCATATCCAAATTTATCATTCAGGAACTTATAAAGGAAAACCTGTGTGATAATTTTATATTCGTTACCATCGTTTCCCATACCATAGGTCTGGCAAGTTGCTTTTAAGGCATCTATCAACTCTATGGTTTTTTCTTTTATCGTCTTTGTTACTTCCATTGTGTTGGTCTCCTTTATGCCACTGAATAAGTCTGGTTATACTGGTCAAGATACTGTTTTGTAATCCTGCTCTGTATAAATACTCTATCCTCACGAGCACTCGCTATTCCCAACTTATCAATGCCTGATTTTATTTGTGTCATAACCATTCTCTCAAAATATGCGTCTTTCTTCAATATATCATTTCTGTCATACACTTTCTGGTCAATATCAGACTTAATAGAAAGCAACACATTCATAATAGACATATCATACTCTGAAACAATCGGCTGCTTATTTGCTGCTTTTCGAGCAAGATTTTCTTCCCTAATTCTTTTATGAACCCTTGCAAATTTTGCATCACCATTATATTTTCTCAGCAGAACCGTATTTTTCTTCTGCAACTCATCAAGCTTTTTCAGAATATCCTCCAGTTCTTTTCCTTGCTCCTCAATCTCAGATACACTCTTAGGTTCAAAACCATGTTGCTTGAAGCGAAGCAAAAATGCTTCCTGCAAAGTAATAAACTCAGGATCATCGGGGTCTATATTCTGAGTAAAAGCACGAACAGTCTTTTTATACTTTTCTGTTACTGCATCTTTACCACCGACGATTTTCAATTCTTCCTCACTGATTTTGCTGAAATTGAAGGTAATATCTTCCATTGCTTCATTGACAAGTAACTTCGTTGTATCATCACTTGCAAAAAGTTCCTTTTGATTTATGTTATCAATATGATGTTGCACCTCTGAAATCAATGATGGCAACTTTGTTAATTCCATTTTTGCAAATGTTTCCTTCAACTCATCATCGCCAAAAGTTCTTACCAAATTACAACAATCACGAGCAGCAATAAGAATTTTTTTAAGTTTAAGCAATTCCTGCTTATCCTCAATCGTGGATATTTCTGAACTAAATTCTTCTGCATTATCTGTGGTGTAGTTAAAAAGAACCTGCTGCACTTCTTGCATTTGTTTAATGAGTTCTGCCGGGTCTTCAATAACCTGCTTGAATGTATCTGTTTCATTTCCCGCACCAACTTCATTCGGGTCATTAAAACGGTTCAGCTCTTTGAGGTATGCTTCATTTGTTTCCTCAAAGTTCCGTTTTATATTTGCAAAATCAATGACATAGCCATAATGGTTTTCTTTATATGGTCTATTGACTCTTGTGATTGCCTGCAACAGATTATGGTCTTTCAATTTTCGTCCAAAATACAGACGTTTTAATCTTGGTGCATCAAATCCAGTAAGAAGCATATTGAAAACGATAAGAATATCAACTGTCATATTATTCTTGAAGTCATCAATAATCTTATCTCTTGTATCTTTGTCATCACTGTCGTGAAGTATAAGTCCAGCTCGCAAATGACTTTTCATAGAAGCGTCTTTATTAAGTTCTGCTTGAATTTCATCAAAATATGCAAACAGCTTCCTTGCCTGTTCACTTGTTTCACAAATGACCATACCTCCAAGCGTATTATCTCCCTGAATTTGTCTAAATCTCTTTAAGTCAGAAATAATATACCTAAGTAGCTCTTTGACATAGTTATCGTGTTCAACAATCTGACTTTTCTTTACATCTTTCTTTTCTACCAAGGTTTCAAGTTTTTCGTAAATTTCAGAAAGTCGCTCTTTATACTGAGTTTCTATATCCTCACGAATAATTTTCAGCGTATATCCATCTAGAATTGATTTGTCATAATAATATGTATGAATATAATTACCAAAAACTCTCCAAGATTCTCTTTCTTCTTTCAAAAGCGGTGTTCCTGTCAACGCAATCTTAATCGCATTTTTATCTGCGTCAAGAAGATTAGCCAAGAATGAACCTTCTGGTTTATATCCTCTATGTGCTTCATCAATAATAAACACTCTCTGCAAATTCGTTGCATACGCAGGAAGGTCAACTTTTGACCTATCTTCAGCAAAACGCTGTATATTTACAACTGTAATTTCAGGTTTTCCCGTATTTCCCTCTTGTGCCTGATTGTTACGGAACTGCTCCATAAGTTCAGCACGGGAACTTGCCGTTTTTACAACCAATCCACGAGCTTCAAATTCTTCTGAAGCCTGCTTCAGCAAATCAAGACGGTCAACAATGAAATAAAACTTTGCAACTTTATTTTGCTTGCTGAAATAGTCAGAAAGGACATAAGTAAGATAATAAGAAAGGGCTGTCTTTCCACTACCTTGAGTATGCCATATAACCCCTGAATTAATACCTTCATCAATCTTACTTCTTACTGTTAAGGCGGCAAACATCTGTTGATAACGCATTATATGTTTCTGCTCAATAAATTCTATCTTGCCATTTATTTCTTTATGAAAACGAACATAGGCAATTCCATATTTCAAGATAAATAGCAATCTTTTAGGACTGCACATAGATGTCAATACACGATTGGTCGGTGTATAGGTATCTAAATTTGTTTGATATTCCGGAGAAGTATGAATAACCTGACAATTAAAGTCAGTCAATATCTTCTTCTCAACAATCGGGTCAATATCCTTATATGGAAAATCTGCATTATAAGGTGCAATATCCAAATTAGTAAGATTTTCTTCTCTGAAACAGTTGAACGGTGCAGACTGTTTTGCTGTCGTACAATAGAATGCCCCCTGAACCGGAACAATACCACCCATAGTGTCATATTCCATATTATTAGAGAAAATCATCAACTGTGTAATATTCAAAAATCTCCTAAATTTTTTATTAGGAAATCTCTTTTGGTTCATTCTCTTGCTTTCTGCAACCATACCGCCGTGATTATTCGGCTTCTTTACTTCAACAAATACAAGTGGAAGTCCATTTACAAACAATGTAATATCAGGTCTAAATTCATCTTGGTCACGCTTACAAGTGAACTCAGCGGTAAAATGATATGTATTATTCTTTGGATTTTCAAAATCCACCAATCTAACAGGCGAAACAGACGATAAACGCTCGTAAAAACTGCGTCCTATATCATCATTATCTAATTCCTGCCTAATAGTTTTCAATGTCTGTTCCGCTTCTCCTGCGTGGGTAGGATTAAACCGTGCGAACTGCTCCTTGAAAACGTTAATTAAGATATTGGTATCAGGGTCATATACTGTGCCTGCCATATCTTCAGTTATTTTCCCGAAATAGGTATAACCAAGGCGTGTCAAATGAACCATTGCTGGCATTTGAACACGGGTTGCCTCGTTAAACATATTTTTCTTACCACTTGTCGCCATCTTCAGACCTCCTCATATCATTCGTCTAATATGACTTCACATACATCGCCAATATCACAATGAAATACTTTGCAAATTCTCATAAGCACATCAAGGGATACTGTTTCATTCTTATTTAATTTTGTTGCAACAGACGATGAAATTTCCGCAGCACGCATTAAATCTTGTCTTTTCATTTGATTATCAATCATAAGTTTTTGAAGTTTGTTGTAGCTTATTCTCATCTGTAACGCTCCTTCGTATTCTCCGTTCCTTTCGGTTACAGTTACTCATTTGACATTATACTATGAATAATCTATTTTTTCAAGATATAAGAATTTATTCGCAACTTCTATCCGTCAAGGTGTCATTTTTTACAAACACCTAATACTACATTTTTGAGAATGAGAAAAAACAGCTGGGTGTACCAACTTTTTGGTACACTCAACTGTATCTTTTATTGCTAGTTTTCTTTTACACCATTCTTTTGCAGAGTCCTTCTCTTAGACTTTTAAAAAATTTGGTGTAAATGTGGTGTAGTAACCTGTTTTTCTGTTTAAAATATAGCTTAAAATTTCTTGCTTTTAGTACAGTTTTGCTCCTGCTGGAATATGAGGATCTACCATAAGAAGGTTTAATCCTTCGCTTCCGTTTTCTTCATGTACTGCTGAGATCAACATACCACATGAATCAATTCCCATCATCTTTCTTGGTGGAAGGTTTACAATCGCGATTGCTGTCTTTCCAACAAGTTCTTCTGGCTCATAGAATTCATGAATACCACTTAAGATGATACGATCTGTACCTGTTCCATCATCAAGAACGAATTTCAAAAGTTTCTTAGATTTTGGAACTGCTTCACATTCTTTAATCTTAACCGCTCTGAAGTCTGATTTGCTGAATGTTTCGAAATCAACCATTTCTTCAAACTGTGGTTCGATCACTACGTTAGAGAAATCAATGGTTTCTTCTGCTGCAACTGCTTTTACTGGAGCTGCTGTTTCTTGTTTTTCTTCTCTCTTAGGAGCCTCTGTCTTATCTAAGGACTTCATTGTTGGGAAGAGTAATACATCACGGATTGCTGCAGAATCTGTAAGTAACATGCACATTCTATCAATACCAAATCCGATACCACCTGTAGGAGGCATACCGATTTCAAGTGCATTTAAGAAGTCTTCATCTGTTGTGTTGGCCTCATCGTCTCCCTGTGCAAGTAATTCTTCCTGGGCTTTGAAACGTTCTCTTTGATCGATTGGATCGTTAAGCTCTGAGTATGAGTTTGCCATTTCCCATCCATTCATAAAGAACTCGAAACGCTCTGTATACTCTGGATTTTCTGGTTTCTTCTTTGTAAGTGGAGAGATCTCGATTGGATGATCCATTACAAAGGTTGGCTGAATCAAATGTTCCTCTGCAAATTCTTCAAAGAACAATGCAAGAATGTCACCTTTTTTGTGACGCTCCTCGATTTCTACATGATGCTGTTTTGCAAGTTCTCTTGCTTCCATCAGTGTATGCACTTCGTTCCAATCAACGCCTGCGTATTTCTTAACAGCGTCAACCATTGTAATTCTTTCGAATGGTTTTCCAAGATCCATCTCTACGCCATTGTAAACAATCTTTGTTGTACCCAATACTTCCTGTGCAACATAACGGAAAAGATTTTCTGTTAAATCCATCATGCCGTGATAGTCTGTATATGCCTGATAAAGTTCCATCAATGTAAACTCTGGATTGTGTCTTGTATCAAGACCTTCATTACGAAATACTCGTCCAATCTCATAAACTTTTTCCAATCCACCTACGATCAATCTCTTTAAGTATAATTCCAATGAGATACGAAGCTTCAAATCTTCATTTAAGGCATTGAAGTGTGTTTCAAATGGTCTTGCAGCTGCTCCACCTGCATTGCTAACAAGGATTGGAGTTTCTACTTCCATAAATCCTTCACCATCTAAGTATCTTCTGATTGCGCTTAAGATTTTAGAACGTTTGATAAAGGTATCTTTTACATCTGGATTCATGATAAGGTCCACATATCTTTGACGGTAACGGATATCTGTGTTTGTAAGACCATGGAATTTCTCTGGAAGAATCTGAAGACTCTTAGAAAGTAATGTTACTTCCGATGCGTGAATAGAGATTTCCCCTGTTTTTGTTTTGAAAACTTCACCTACGATACCAACTACATCGCCTACATCCAATTTTTTAAATCCTTTGTAGGATTCTTCTCCGATGCTGTCTCTTGCTACGTAAGACTGGATATTTCCCTTTAAATCTTGAACGTTACAAAAAGATGCTTTTCCCATCACACGCTTAGACATGATACGTCCGGCGATGGATACGGATTTTCCTTCCAGTTCTTCAAAATGATCTTTGATTTCCTGACTATGATGTGTCTGGTTATATTTTGTAATCTGAAATGGATCATTTCCACTGTTCTGAAGATCTGCAAGTTTCTCACGGCGTACTTTTCTTAATTGGTTAAGATCTTGTTCTTGTGTGTTTTTGTTATTATTCTGTGGCACGATGATTCTCCTTCCTTTATATGCGAATTCAGACACCTTATAACTAAGGTGTCTGCAATGATCATGTATTACATGGAACGACTGATTTCAAGTACTTTGTACTGGATAACTCCCGCTTGTGTCTCTACGTTTACAACGTCGCCTTTTTTCTTGCCCATAAGAGCTTGGCCTACTGGAGACTCATTTGAAATCTTTCCTGCAAGGCTGTTTGCCTCTGTGGAACCAACAATTTTGAATTCCATCTCTTCGTCAAAAGTAACATCGAATACTTTCACTGCACATCCTACATTAATCTTATCAAAATCAACTTCGTCTTCTACAACTACTTCTGCATTCTTAAGAATTCCTTCTAATTCTTCGATACGAGCTTCGATATCTCTTTGCTCATCTTTTGCTGCATCGTACTCTGCATTCTCTGATAAGTCTCCTTGCTCTCTTGCTTCTTTGATCTTTCCTGCTACTTCTTTACGCTTTACTACTTTAAGATTTTCAAGTTCATCCTCTAATGCTTTTAAACCAGCATAAGTAAGTAATCTTTTTTTTGCTTCAGCCATTGCTACTGTTCCTTTCTAATTACATTTATTCTATTTCCTGGCAAAGGTCTGACTTAAGTAGACTTTCGCTAATTTAATCTATGCTTAACAATTTTAATATTATACCCAATCCCTATATGGATGTCAAGATATTTTCCAGTTCTTCATAAGACTCTACTTGATTGATCATATCTCGTAATTTTGCAGATCCATGCAGCCCTTTTGTATACCACGCTACATGCTTGCGCATCTCTCTTATGCCTAAATAATCTCCTTTATATTGCATTTGTAAACGAGCATGTCTTAGCATGGTTTCTTTGATCTGATCAATAGATGGACGTGGCGGTAATTCTCCGGTTTCTTCATATGCAAGCAACTCCGAAAAAATCCATGGATTTCCTTGGGCCCCTCTTGCGATCATAACGCCATCGCAACCTGTTTGTTCTCTTAGGGCAATTGCTTTTTCTCCAGAAATAACATCTCCATTTCCAATAACTGGAATAGAAACCGCCTCTTTGACTTGACGAATAATGTCCCAATCTGCTGTTCCCGAATAATACTGTTCTCTTGTACGACCATGAACTGCTACCGCTGCTGCTCCGGCCTCTTCGATGATTTTTGCAATCTCTACTGCATTAATACAACTGTCGTCAAATCCTTTTCGAATCTTTACGGTAACTGGCTTTTTAATCGCCTTTACCGTTGCCGAAACAAGTTCGTAAACAAGTTTCGGATTTTTCATCAGTGCCGATCCTTCTCCGTTTCGCACCACCTTTGGCACTGGACATCCCATATTGATATCCAAAATTGAAAATGGACGTTCTTCAATTCTCTTTGCCATTTCACTCATGATTTTAGGATCCGATCCAAAAAGTTGTAGCGATGCCGGCATTTCTTCTGGATGAATTTCCAACAGTGCTTCGGTATTCTTATTGTTATAGTAGATTCCTTTGGCACTGACCATTTCCATACAGACAAGTCCTGCTCCTTGTTCTTTACAAAGCAGACGAAATGGCAGGTCTGTTACTCCTGCCATAGGTCCTAAAATATAGGAATTGTCTAGTTCTATATTTCCTATTTTTAAATGTTTCATACGTATTGTCTCACTATTTTCTATTTTTATTATAAATTAGCCTTAACCCTTCCAACGTTAAA
The DNA here is from genome assembly GCA_029256845.1 of Ruminococcus sp. GTDB lineage: Bacteria > Bacillota > Clostridia > Lachnospirales > Lachnospiraceae > JAHHTM01. The sequence goes on from JARIEI010000096.1 coordinate 15,873, forward strand.
TTCGGCCAGTATTTGTCTATGCATGTTGTCTCTTTAACAACGATATTTCCAAGTCCTCCTGTTGCAATTACTGTAATATTTTCATACCCGGACTCTTCTTTTAACTTGTTTACAATATATTCGATCTGACCGATGGCTCCGAAAAACAATCCCGCCTGCATACTGGTAATCGTATCTTTCGCTAGGATTGTCTTTGGCTTTTTAATCTCAATGGCTGGGAGCATGGCTGCCCCTGCCCACAATGAACGTGCCGCTGTTTCAATTCCAGGTGCAGTAATGGCTGCTTCAAACGTTCCCTTTGGACCGACTAAATCAAATGTAGTCGCTGCTCCAAAATCAACTACGATAACAGCTCCCTTTGCCATATGGTAAGCTGCGACCGCATCTACAATTCGATCCGCTCCCACTTCCTTTGGATTTTCTGTTGCAATGCGAATTCCTGTACGCACACCTGCAGATACAACAATTGGATGAACATGAAAATATTTGATAATTCCATTGATCAGGGAATGCATCAAATCTGGAACTACCGATGAAATGATTACAGCCGAGATTTTCTTTGGTTCTACATTTCGATGTTCTAAAAGATTACAGATCGTAAGCCCATACTCGTCAGATGTTCTTTGCTTTTCTGTTGTAATTCGAAATGTTGCGACAAGCCTTTCTTGGTCAAAGATTCCAAGTGTAATATTTTTGTTTCTTACATCAATTGTCAGAAGCATCGATCTTTTCTCCCAAATAAAAAACTTTATAATATAATTCCAAAGATTCAAATAATTCTTCCTTTGTGCGTTGTAATTCTTTGATCTTTAAAACACTTCCAATATCATCAAACGAAAAATCATTTTCTTCATGATCAACTTTTAAATTCAGATTTCCATTTTCATCGTATACTACCATAAGAGTGCCACCAATATCTTCTGTATACAATACACACATAATCTGTAACTCTTGTCTGATTTCCTCTGGTAAAGATGCAAAATCTGGATTTAAATAAAATTTACGTTCATAAGAATTTGCTGCACAAAGTACAACCTCATTTTCCATATATTTTTCCTCTTTCTTCTTCATTCTGTGCGTTTACGATACATATCCGTACAGTCCACGTACCGAAACCTCTCCCGCGTAGACAGCCTCAATAGAACCATCTTCTTTTCGAACCAAAAGTTCCCCTTTTTCATTAATTCCAAGGGCATAGGCGGTATAGGTTTGTTTTTCTCCTAAAATCTGGACTTCTTGATCCCGATTGATGAGAATACGATTATACTCCTCTTGCAATTTACTAAGGTCAAAGGTCTCTAAGTAAGTCTCATAATTTTCTTCAAAATGTTTTAAAATAGCTGAAATAATGGCACTTCTTTTTTGTCTACAGCCTGTCTCCAAAATCAAAGAGGTTGCCATATCTTTAATCTCATCTGGAAGTTCTTCTAAGTTAACATTGATTCCTGTTCCAATGACCACATGATTGATGTAATCAATTTCTGTACTCATTTCTGTAAGAATCCCTACAACCTTTTTGTTTCCGCACACCAAATCATTGGGCCATTTAATCTTTAAATCCAAATCCACCGTTTCTTTTAATCCTTGATACACACTAAGCGCCATAACCAAGGTCAGCATAGAGGCTTTATCTGGGGAAAATTTTGGTCTTAAAAGCAATGTCATATAAATATTTTTCCCTTTCGGGGATTCCCATACTCTTCCTCTTCTTCCTCTCCCTGTATGCTGACAATCTGCTACTACTAAAGTCCCATGAGGAGCCCCTTGATCTGCCAGCTGTCTCGCTCTTGTATTGGTAGAATCGATTTCCTCATAATAGTATACTTCTTGACCAGCCCAGTTTGTATGCAGCTGGCTTACTAATTCTTCTTTTGTGATAATATCTGGACTGGATGTAATTCGATAGCCTTTATTTCGAATGGCTTCTACTTCATATCCTTCTTCTTTTAGCTGATTGATTGCTTTCCACACAGCTGTTCTGGAAACTTGAAATTGTTCACACAACTGCTGCCCAGAAACATAGTCTCCTCGTTCTCGTAATACTTTCAAGATCTTCGCCTTCATCGATTCCTCCAAAAGATTCTATCTTCTTTGTCTGCTTACCTCAAACATCAAAACTGCTGCTGCTACGGCTGCATTTAAAGATTCTGCCTGTCCTTCCATTGGGATTCTTACCCAAGTATCTGCTAGATCCGCAACTTCTTTTCTTAAACCATTTCCTTCATTTCCAATTAAAAAAGCTGTCCCGTTGCGATACTCTTCTTGATCGTAAGAATGTTTTCCTTCCAAATGAGCTGCATATACTTGAATATTGTGTGCTTTTAACCCACGGATTCCTTCTAAAATATTGTCCAAATATAAAAATGGCATCCGATATGCGGCTCCCATGGTGGAGCGAATTGTTTTAGGATTGTAAATATCCACGCAATCCTTACTCATTAATATTCCAGTTACCCCAGCTGCCTCTGCAGTCCGAAAAATGGTTCCTAGGTTTCCTGGATCTTGTAAATTATCCAACACTAAAATATGTGGATTTTCTTTTTGTAACATATCCTCTATTTTATAATCTAATTGACGAATCACCGCAAGAATGCCTTGCGGTGTTTTTGTGTCTGATACATATTCAAATACAGTGTCGGAAAAAACTTCATAGCTAAATCCTTGCTTTTTTAGTTCTTTTCCATGCTTTTTGTCATAAGAATCTGCTATGTATAACTGGCGAATCCTATCTTTTGGTGCTTCTAATACCATACGGCTTCCTTCCGCTATAAACACACCTTCTTGATTTCTTACTTTCGCTTTTTTCTTAAGTTGTAATAATTCTTTTACTTTCTGATTGCTCGTGCTTGTGATCATCTTCTTCTCCTATACTCTTGAATGGAACTTTCCTAGCACAGCATCTGATCCAATTACGATAATAATACAATCTGCAGGGAGTGGTTTGGCTGGATCAAATGTCACATCCACTTCTTCTCCTTGCATAATTCCAACTACATTTAGGCCATAACGCTCACGCAATTTTAATTCCATTAAGCTCTTTCCAACCCATTGATCTGGGATCACTGTTTCAGCAAGACTATACTCTGATGACAATGCAATCCAATCTGTAAAATCTGTGGAAACAAGACTTTTCGCAATTCTTGTACCCATATCTCGTTCCGGATAAATAATGGCGTCTGCACCAATTTTCTTCAAGATCTTTCCTTGAAGATCGTCTTTTGCTTTAACAAGAACATATGGAATGCCAAGTTCTTTCGCCGCAATTGTGGCCATAATGCTTGCCTCTAGATTTTCCGATACCGCAATAACAATAGCATCTAAATTTCTTCCTCCTAAGGATTGTAACGCTTCTGGGTCAGATACGTCTGCTCGCATAGCAAAAAATACAGAATCTGAAATTTCTTGAATCTTCTCATATGATTTGTCAACGACAATTACATCACCACCCAATGACTCTAATGATAATGCAACACTTCGTCCAAAACTCCCAAGTCCTATTACTGCAAATTGTTTCTTCATTTTATATTCCTCTCAAACTATCCTAACATTATTTTCTCTTC
>JARIEI010000167.1 GCA_029256845.1 Ruminococcus sp.
CCCTCTTTTTTACTACTGAATTTTATGGTAGAATAGGATTTGACAGTATCATGAAACAAAGAAGTGTGCTGTTTTACTATAAATAAATGAGAGGAATATATGAGAAAATTAGCTTTAGATGATGAAATTTTACTAAAAGTCGAGAAGCCTGCCCGTTATATTGGGAACGAGGTAAACTCGGTGATGAAAAATAAAAATGAAGTAGATATTCGGTTTGCCATGTGCTTTCCGGATGTATATGAAATTGGAATGTCACACTTAGGTATCCAAATTTTATATGATATGTTTAATCAAAGAGAAGATGTGTGGTGTGAGCGTGTTTATTCTCCATGGACAGACCTTCATAAAATTATGAAGGAAGAAAATATCCCACTTTTCGCATTAGAATCTCAAGATCCAATTCTCGATTTTGATTTTCTTGGGATCACAATTCAGTACGAAATGTGTTATACAAATATCCTTCAGATTCTCGATCTGAGTCACATACCTTTTCACGCCACAGATCGTACTTGGGATCATCCAATTGTAATTGGTGGTGGTCCTTGTGTTGCAAACCCAGAACCACTGGCTGAGTTTTTCGATATTTTCTACATAGGGGAAGGAGAAACAGTTTACGATCTCCTTTTGGATCTCTATAAACAATGCAAAAAAGATAACGTAAGTCGAAAAGATTTCTTAAAGAAAGCTGCACAAATTCCAGGACTTTATGTTCCTATGTTTTATCAAGCGGAATATCATGAAGATGGAACACTAAAGGCTTTTTATCCAACGGAAGAGAATATTCCAACTACGATAAAAAGACAGGTTGTTTCAGACATGGATGCAAGTCCTTACCCGAAAGCACCGGTTGTGCCGTTTATCAAAGCAACGCAAGATAGAGTGGTGTTAGAAATCCAGCGTGGATGTATCCGTGGCTGTCGTTTTTGTCAGGCAGGGATGATTTATCGTCCTACTAGAGAGCGGAATGTGGACCGATTAAAAGAATATGCACGTATGATGCTTGAAAGCACAGGACACGAAGAGATTTCCTTAAGTTCTCTTAGTTCTAGTGACTATACACAGCTAAAAGAATTGGTTGATTTCCTGATTGAAGAACTAAAATCAAAAGAAATTAATATTTCCCTTCCATCCCTTCGAATTGATGCTTTTTCATTGGATGTCATGAGTAAGGTGCAGGATATTCGTAAAAGTAGCCTTACATTTGCACCGGAAGCTGGTTCGCAAAGACTTCGTGATGTAATAAACAAAGGTCTTACAGAACAGACCATTATCGATGGAGCAGGCTTAGCATTTGAAGGCGGCTGGTCCAAAGTAAAACTTTATTTTATGCTAGGTCTTCCAACTGAGACGGAAGAAGATATGAAAGAAATTGCTAGACTTTCTGATCGTGTTGCCAGACGCTATTACGAAATACCAAAAGAAGAGCGTAATGGGAAATGTCAGATTACAGCAAGTTCTTCTTTCTTTATTCCAAAACCATTCACTCCATTCCAGTGGGCAACCATGTTCCCAAGTGAGGAATATATAAGAAGAGCAACCATTGTAAAACACGAATTTTTAAATCAGCTTAACAAAAAAAGTCTGAAATATAACTGGCATGAAGCAGATGTCACCGTATTAGAAGGTGTGTTTGCGCGAGGAGACAGAAAAACAGGTGTTGTAATAGAAGAAGCGTATCGCCTTGGTTGTCTTTATGATTCTTGGTCTGAACAATTTTCTAACGAGCGTTGGATGCAGGCATTTGAAAATACGGGGGTAGATATTGATTTTTACACAACAAGAGCACGTGATCTTGAGGAATTATTCCCTTGGGATTTCATTGATGTTGGGGTAAGTAAAAACTTCTTGAAAAAAGAATGGCTCCATGCCCAAGAAGAAAAAGTAACACCAAATTGCCGGGAAAAATGTTCTGGATGTGGTGCCGCACAATTTGGAGGAGGTGTATGTTTTGAAAGTAAGAATTAAATTTAAAAAGTATGGTGCCCTTCGATTTATTGGACACCTTGATGTGATGCGCTATTTTCAAAAGGCAATGCGCCGTGCACAGATTCCGATTGCTTTTTCTGGTGGTTATAGTCCTCATATGATCATGTCTTTTGCAAATCCACTTGGAATCGGATTATCCAGTGAAGG
>JARIEI010000108.1 GCA_029256845.1 Ruminococcus sp.
ATATACAATAAAGGTAGATGGAATGATGTGTGGCATGTGCGAGGCACATGTAAACGATGCGATTCGTAAGGCGTTTTCTGTAAAAAAAGTAACTTCTTCTCATTCAAAAGGAGAGACAGTGATTGTAGCAGAAGAAGAACTAGAAGAAGGTGCTTTAGGGAAAATCATTGCCGGATTAGGGTATACAATGGGAGAGGTAAAGAAAGAACCTTATGAGAAAAAGAAATTATTTGGAAAGTGGTAAGGAAATTTTTAACGTGACCTACCCATAGTAGTGTAGAAACGACCAAATTGGTTTTGCAAAGTTGGATGGAAAGTTACGAAAAAGAGGATTACTATCAGTGGATGATTGAATTAAAAAGCATTCATCAACCCATTGGAACCATTTCTGGTATGAATCCAAATAAATTAATTTCCAGTGTAGAACTTGGATATTGTATTGGTGATAAATGGTGGCATCAAGGACTCATGACAGAAGCTGTGCAGGCAGTCATTGGGTATTTCTTTGAAACTTGTAATTTTAATCGGATAACGGCGAAACACGATTTGAATAATCCATATTCCGGTCAGGTCATGAAAAAATGTAACATGAAGTACGAAGGAACCTTTCTTCAGGCGGCCATGAACAATCAAGGCATTTGTGATGTGGCAAATTATGCTATTTTAAAAAGACCGTAAAGAGTTTGAAAAAGTCTATATCTTCTCAACAGAGAGTGGTATAGACTTTTCTTTTGATAAAATATTGCGATTCCATGATAATAGGTTTAGTATAAAAATAAGGAAAAAGAAAAAAAGGATAGGATCCAAACATGACAGAGAAGTATAAAGTGAATGATTGGTTTACAGTAGAACAAATTGATGATAGTACTTATGCAATTAGTGAATATAAGCACTGGGAAGAGACACATTGTTATCTTTTATGTGGGGAAAATTCAGCAGTTCTTATTGATACAGGATTAGGAGTTTCAGATATTTGGAAAATTGTAGATTCTCTTACAAATCTTCCAGTTATGGTTTTGACAACACATGTTCACTGGGACCACATAGGTGGACACGGACGGTTTGAAAAATTTGCAGTTCATGAGGAAGAACAAACATGGATTTCAGAAAAGTTCCCACTGCCTTTGGAAGTTGTAAAACAAAATCTATTACGTGTGCCTTGTGATTTTCCAAAAGAATTCAAAATTAATAACTACGAAATTTTTATGAGAAAACCGGATTATGTTTTAAAGGACATGGATAAAATAAATCTCGGAAATAGGGAAGTTATGGTACTTCATACACCAGGGCATTCTCCAGGCCATTGTTGTTTTTACGAACCAGAACGGAAATATCTCTATTCAGGTGATTTAGTATATCAGGGATGTTTGGATGCATATTATCCGACAACAAACCCAATAGCGTTTTTCGAGTCAGTAAAGAAAATAGCAAAATTAGATCTCAAGAAAATACTTCCAGGACATCATTCGCTTAACGTGTCTAAGAACCTGATTTTAAAAATAGAACGAGCTTTTGTAACATTAAAAGAAAACGGGAAATTAAAACAGGGAACTGGAAGGTTTGATTTTGGAACGTTCCAAATTCATTTATAAATACATGAAAAAAGAAGTTGTGGGAGAAAAATAATATGGAACTTACATATAGGGCAATGAGAAGTGAGGACATCAAAAAACTGACCCCAATGATGAAAGCGGCATTTGATGAAGATACCAGAATGCATACAGAGTTATTAGAAGACGGACCGTGGGGCTATGATAACGGAAAACTTTTACAGAGAATGTTGGAACAAGAGCGAACAGATTGTCAAGTAATTCTCTTTGAAGGAAGAATGATTGGGGCATACAGTGTTATGAAAAATGATAATATGTATGTTTTGGATTTACTATTTATCAAACCAGAACTTCACTCGAAAGGAATTGGAATATCTGTGTGGAATGATATAGAGATGCATTATCCAGAAACGACAAAATGGTTGGTTGAAACACCAGAGTACTCCAAACGAAATCGTCATTTCTACAAAAAGTGTGGGTTTCAGGAAGTAAAGATACATACATATGAAGATGGCGAAGCCAGTGTTCTTCTTATAAAATATCGAAATAGACCTAAGATTGTTATCAGAGAATACTGTGAAGAAAGAGATTTTTCAGTAATTATTGAGGCAAATAAGAAGGAATATTCTAAGACATTTCAAGAAGCGTTGATAGAAGATTATAAACAGGCATTAAAGATATCAGTAACCTATGTTGCCTATGCGGATGAAACTTATTGCGGATATATTCGATGTTTGACAGATGGCGTATATACAACATACTGCTGTGAGATTTTAGTAGAAACAGAATTTCGTAGAACAGGAGTAGGAAGGCTATTGCTAGAAAAAATTAAAGAAAAGTACCCGAAAACATGCATAGATGTGTTGAGTGATCAGGATGATTTTTATTTGAATAACAAGTTTATTCTGCTTGGAAGTGGAATGAGAAGACTGGTAAAGCCAAGAAAAAAATTGTGAAAGGGGCAAACGATATGAGACAAGAAACAATCAATGAGGTACTTCAATTTAGAGATGAAAGAAACTGGAAACAATTTCATAACCCAAAAGATCTTGCGATTTCCATTAGTCTTGAAGCAGCAGAGCTTCTTGAAGTGTTTCAGTGGAGTGCGAAAGATGTTACCTGTGAGGATAAGATTGATAAAATAAAAGAAGAATTAGCGGATGTGATGATCTATTGTATCCATATGGCTGACACATGTGGATTAGATTTAGATGAGATTATCACAGAAAAAATGAAAAGAAATAACCAGAAATATCCAGTGGAAAAGGCATTTGGAAGTAAAGAAAAATACACAGAACTGAAGGGGAGATAAAAGGAAGCAACTATGTCAACAGATATAAAACCTATTGTAAAAAAAATAGATGATAATGCACAAAGTTTGAACGATTTTCAAAAAGAATTATCAGAAGGGTCATTAAAGAAGGAAAAAGAGATTCTGTTAAATTTTCCTACGGTCTATATCCATAATTGGAAAAACACAACAGATTATGAAGTATATATCGGTGAATCAAATAATATTGTACAGAGGACAAAGCAACATTATGACAATGTAGAAGTTGAAAGTAAATGGCAACATAATTTACAGACAAATAAAGCAAGTTTGTATATTATTGGACATGAACATTTTAATAAATCATTGACACTGGATATTGAAAATCGTCTTATGCTTTATATGATGAGCGTAGAACGTGTAAAAAAGATACACAATTTACGAGGGAACCCACAAAGAAGATATTTTCCAGACAGTGAAGTAGATGATATATTTCGGATGATCTGGAAAAAACTTCAAAGAGACAATCATGAATTATTTCCAAGTGAAAGTTCAATTAGAGATTCTGCAGTTTTTAAAGCTTCACCGTTACATAAACTAACGGAGGAACAAGAAGAAATAAAGAGTTGTATTATCAAAAAAATATTTGAAATTATGCAAACGGGTAAGAAAAATCAATTGATTTTTGTTGAGGGTGAAGCAGGAACAGGAAAAACAGTTCTTAACAGTAGTTTATTTTATGAGATTTTTTCCAATGCGGAAGAGCAAAAATTAAGCTCATTAAAATGCTGTATGCTTGTCAATCATGATGAACAAATTACAGTTTATAGCCAAATTGCGAAAAAATTGGGCCTGACTGAAAAATATGGCGAGGTGGTCTGTAAACCAACAACTTTTATTAATCATCATACAACAGATGAACCGATTGATATTGCTTTTATTGATGAAGCGCATCTACTTTTGACACAAGGCAAACAGTCATATCAAGGTAATAATCAACTACAAGATGTTATTGATAGAGCAAAAGTGACAGTTGTAATGTTTGATGAAAATCAGATACTTACAACAGAGCAATATTGGGAAGAACAGAGGTTAGAATATTATCGTAAAATGGCAAAAACAGGAAATACTTATTTCGAGTTAAAAAATCAGTTAAGAGTAAGAGGTTCAAAAGAGGTTATTGAATGGATTGATGATTTCACTAAAAACAAGAAAATTTCTAAAATACCAAAGGATTCGTTTGGTTATGAAATAAAAATTTTCAAAGATCCATATGAACTGGAAACTGCATTGTATGAAAAAGCTAAAAGTGAAGAACATAAGTTATCTAGAATGATTGCGACATACGATTGGGAATATAGTTCTAAATCTTCTCCAAATAATAGAATAAAAAAATATTGGGAAGTTGTGATTGATGGTTGGCATAAGCCATGGAATAAACAATTGGAAAAGGAACTAGCTAGAAAAGAAAAAAGAGCAAATAAAGAATTATCATGGGCTGAGCAACCGCAGACGATTGGAGAAATAGGATCTACATTTACAATTCAAGGATTTGACTTAAATTATGCGGGTGTTATTTTAGGACCATCTGTGAAGTATCGAAACGGAAGAATTGTTTTCGATCCTTCGGAAAGTTGTAATACAAAGGCTGTACGTAATAGAACTTTATCAGATGGTAAAAAGAAAAAGTTTGGAGAAATTCTGATTCAGCACGAAGTACGTGTATTGATGACACGAGGAGTAGAAGGATTATATATTTACGCATGTGATAAAGAGTTGCAAAAAGCTTTACTTAGTGCAATCGATAAATAAATTGTGTGATAGATTAGTGCAAAGGAAGGACGATAGCTGTAAAAGTCAATATAAAAACACTTAAAAGAGTGCGGATTTGTTGGAGCTAGAATTATAATATTCTAATGGATACGTATAGAGACTCAGAACCTGGCATCGGAAAAATATGGACATCAGATTATGCGGCAGGAATATATAAAATAGATTTGGGAAAAGATGTTCCAAATCCAGACGGAACCCGTACGATAACGGGCACTTTGGATGAAAGACATAGAGATACAAATGATTCGGGCTGTTTATCATATTCAATGGGTGGAAAATTAATGTATACACCGTTAACCTATTCTAGTGATGAATTATCTATACCATCTTTTGCAGATGAGGATAGTCAGAAATAATTAGAAGAATTATTGACAGAGGAAAATGAATGATGGAGAAGAATAAAGATATTTTGATTGTAATAATTGCAACGCTTATTTTCGGAGGTGCTTCTAAGATATTAGTTGGAGTTCCATATATGGCATGGGGATATTTTGATCAGTTGTTTATAGCAGCATTTATTTTGTGGACATTTTATAGTGCTGCGCTGTATGTAGCTATTA
>JARIEI010000018.1 GCA_029256845.1 Ruminococcus sp.
CTTAAATAACGCTCTACCATTTCTTTTGCGTCTCCTTGAGCACCGACAATCACTTCAATGTTACGTTCATTGAAGATTTCCACAGCTCCGCCGCCCATTCCGCCAGAAATAATGACTTCTACTCCCATATCTCCTAAGAAGTTTGGAAGAAATCCTGGTTTATGTCCTGGATTTGGAATTGGAGTTTCGGATACGATCTCGTTGTTTTCTGTTTCATAAATACGGAATGTTTCGCAATGTCCAAAATGTCCTGCTACTTGTGTTCCCATAGATGCGACTGCAATTTTCATCTTTTTATTCCCCTTTCTTTTTTATAGTTCTTTAATCTTTGCAAACAAATCATCCAACCATCTGCCATCAAAATATTCAATCAATCCAGCATCACAAGCTGCTGCTAACTTTGGATCGATTGGAAGTTTTGCTACATTGGAAATCTCATGTTTTTCTGCAATACTTTCAATATGACTTTCTCCAAAAATGCGGATTTCTTTTCCGCAGTCAGGACATGACACATAACTCATGTTCTCAACCAGTCCTAGAATTGGAATATTCATCATTTTCGCCATCTTCACTGCCTTTTCTACAATCATTCCCACCAATTCTTGTGGAGATGCAACGATAACGATTCCATCCACTGGGATGCTTTGGAATACTGTCAAAGGAACGTCACCTGTTCCTGGTGGCATATCTATAAACATGTAGTCTACATTTCCCCAAACCACATCTGTCCAAAACTGTTTAACTGTTCCAGAAATAACTGGTCCTCTCCATACAACTGGATCCGTTTCATTTTCAGTTAAGTAATTCAGTGACATCGTCTTAATTCCAGTCACAGAGTCTACTGGGTAAATGCCATATTCATTTCCCTTGGCATGTTCGTGAAGTCCGAATGCTCTTGGAATGGATGGGCCTGTGATATCTGCATCCAAAATCGCTGTGTTATATCCTTCTCTTCTTGCAAGAATGGCAAGTAGAGATGTTACAAGGCTTTTTCCAACGCCACCTTTTCCACTGACCACACCAATTACTTTTTTCACATGGCTTAATTCATTTGTTTTTTCGTATAAGCTTTCTTTTTTGCGTTCTCCACATTCTTGACTGCAGTGTTCGCAATTGTTTGAGCAAGTTTCACTCATTGTTTTGTCCTCCCTTTATTGTAAGCTATTTAAGACTTCAAACGTCTTTTTGTATACTTCATACAGTGCTGCTTTTGCAGGTCCTTCGAAACTTCCAAGGCTACTTCCTTCATTCATTGCCTTAGAAGCTCTTTTATCATACGGCACTTTTCCCACAAAAGGAACCCCTTGTTTTTCACAATAGTGTTGGATTTCCTCTGTCTTTTCCACACTGATGTCGTATTTGTTCACACAGACAACCACTTTTGTCCGTAAATTAGATGCTATTTTTAACACCCGTTTTAAATCACTAAGTCCGGATAGCGTTGGTTCTGCTACCAGCAATACTAGGTCCACCCCGCTAATAGATGCAATGACGGGACATCCAATGCCTGGGGAACCATCAATAATAGCAACGCCTTCCTTGTCCGCCGCCTTTTCCATATCTTTTTTTACAGCGGTCACAAGTTTTCCTGAATTTCCTCTTCCCATTTTCAAAGTGGCGGTGGAAAAGACTTTGGTTCCTTTATAAAGTTCCTTGATTCCCGCTTCATCTTCTTCAATGGAAACTGCCTTTGCCTGACAGACATAGGCACAAATGCCACACCCTTCACAGGTATATTCATTGACCTGATAGCTTCCATCCACAGTTTTTGCAATGGCATCAAAGTTGCAATGAGTGGCACATATCCCACACCCTACACACTTATTTGGATCAATGTGTGCTTTATCCGATCCCAAAAAGATGGAGGATTCTGGTTTTGTATCTAAGTCCGACACCAAATGAAGATTTGGTGCGTCAACGTCACAGTCTGCAATGGCATTGGCCTTCGAAAACTGGATCAAGGCTGCTGCCGTGGTGGTCTTTCCTGTGCCACCTTTTCCACTTAATATCAATATTTTTTTCATCATGACAAGGTACCTTCTATTTGTTCGAGCAGTTGTTCAAACATGGCTCTAAAAGAAGCCTGTTCTTCCACTGCCACCTTTCCTTCTGCCAGAATCTTTGCCAACTTTGGCTCATAAGGAATCCGCAAAAATACAGGAATGTGCTGCTCTTTCACATAATCCTCCAATGGTTCATAGGCTGCTTCCATCTTGTTGACCACAACTGCGCATGGCTTCTTCAATAACTGTACCAACTCATAAACCATCAAAAAGTTGTGAAATCCAAAAGCCGTAGGTTCAACTACAAGCACACAAAAGTCGGCATCAACCACACTTTCTACCACGGGACAGGCGCTGCCTGGCGGACAATCTAAAATGACGGTTCCACCTTGCTTTTCTCCGATTTGGATGGCTTCTTTGATCACCGGCACTCCCGATACTTCTCCATAATCTAAAATCCCTGTCACAACGGATAGTTCCTTATGAATACCTGTTTTCACTTCCCCTACTCGGTGAAGCGTTTCCGTAATGGCTCCTTCTTTGCAGACTAAGCTACAGCCTCCACAAAAATGACAGACTTCTGGAAATACAATCGGTTTTTCTTTCACATAGACCAAGGCATTAAAACGACAGAACGCTACACACGCTCTACAACCGGTACATTTTTTCGGATCAAACGCTGGTAATTTTGTAGATACGCTTTGATCCGTGACCCTCTCCGGCTTCAAAAAGAGATGTCCATTGGGTTCTTCTACGTCACAATCTACGTAGGTCGCCTGCCCTGCCACCGCTGCAAGATTCACTGCAACAAATGTTTTTCCAGCGCCTCCTTTTCCGCTTAAAACCGCAATCTTCATCGAATTCCTTGGAACCCTGCATGAAAATGGGTCAATTCTTCTAAGGTTCCTTCCTCATATGCTTTGATATTTTCCATCGCATTTGTTCCGTTTGTCTGGAACATCAAAATCTCTGCAGCCTGCAATACTTGAGCCGCATTTTCTCCACAACGTACGGTAAGGAGAACGTCACACTTCTCATCTACCAATGCCTGTGCTGCTTTTAACCCTGCTCCTCCTGCTGCTTCTGCTGCCGGATTATCTTTGATCATCGTTTCTTTCGTTTCCGTGTTGTAAAACAAAAAGTATGGAGTGCGTGCAAAAGATACACAAACTTCTTGCTTCGTGTCATCTACTGGAATGGCAATCTTCATGCTTTCTTCTCCTTTCCCTCTTCCATTGGTCTTTGGTTCCTTCGTTTCTTACAACCACCGCAGCCACAATGGAATCCATCTCCCCCACAGATGCGGTAATCGCCTCCTGCAATCTTAAATGGCAATCCCTCTACCAAGGCTTCGGCAAGTTTGCGTCTGGCAGAGGTATAAATCTGTTGTACGGTTGTACGAGCAACTTCCATCCGTTCCCCACACTCTTCTTGAGACAGTCCTTCTTTATCAATTAAGCGGATGGTCTCATATTCCACTACGGTTAGAAAGACGCAAGACTCATTTTCAGGGGTTTTCACAGGATGAAATTCTAAATTTTCCGGAAGTGCGCATACTTTTTTGCATTTTCTAGGTCTTGGAATTAGACTCACCTCCTTAAAGTTAATGACATATGTCATTTATATGTTTATTATACACCTTTAATGACATATGTCAATAACTCTTCTTTCGCTTTTAATAAATGAAAATTCCAAGTACTGCGGCAATTAGGATCAACGCAATGGGAGAAACCGTCTTGCCAAAAATTTTCTTTCCTCCAAACATAACTCCACCTAAAAGAAGGGTTAATACTAGTTCTTTTAGACCAATCGCTCCGCCCTTTGAAATGGCAAATACATTTTCTATAACCATATAAATTCCCGTTGCCAAAATAATTCCTGCCACACATGGATTTAGGCCATATAAAATGGCTTGCACACTTTTTATTTTCATAGCATTTTTTAGGAACTTTGCAATCAAAAGAATAATTATAAATGCTGGAAGGACTGCTGCGGTTGTGGCACACAATGCCCCAAGAATGCCCGCTTGACTATAGCCTACATAAGTGGAAAGATTAACTACGATAGAACCTGGTGTACTTTCGCTTACCGCGATCATATACGTCAACATTTCATCGGTCAGCCAACCATGAGACATAACCACGTCTCGGATCAAAGGAATGGCGCCATACGCTCCACCAAAAGCAAGAAATCCTACATTTAAAAATCCAAGAAATAACTGTAAATAGATCATTCTTGTTTGCCCCCTTTCTTAAGGGCATAACGACGGATCAAATCCCAGATTAGTGTCACACTTCCTGCAAGCAATAATAGGATGGTCGATGCAATATGCCAGGAGAAGAAATGAATGCACAAAATCCCCACGCAAGCTGACACTAAGATGATTTGTGGCAGCCATTCTTTCTTTTGATGGCTGCACATATGAAATGCGGCATATAAAATCAAAACTCCAACTGCAACTTTAATTCCTTTGAATGCATTGGCTACCAGTTGGATCTCTAAAAAGTGATCTAGGAACATTGCGATCATCAAGATAATCAAAAAAGAAGGAAAAACCACTCCTGTAGTGGATAACATTGCTCCCGGGAATCCTCCTTGTAAATAGCCTACAAAGGTGGAACAATTAATTGCCATTGGACCTGGCGTGGACTCCGCAATGACAAGTATATTGCTCATTTCCTCCTCTGTAATCCAGCGTTTCTTTTTTACACAGATTTGATCGATCAGGGGAATCATAGAATAGCCTCCCCCAAAGGTAAATGCACCGATTTTTAGAAATGTAAAAAATAAATCCAAATCTATATTTTTCTTCTTCATCTTTTTTCCTCCAATGAAAAACGGAAGGAATGATTCCCCTCCGTTTCTGTTTATGGTTTACAACTGCCACATGGCTCATAGCCTTGTTTGATCAGATCTTCTTTTGTACCGTGGTATTCTTTTTTATTTTGTGGTTTCATATCTCGTACAGAAGAACAATCTTTTTTGTGAAACTTATGGGTATTTTTGTTTAAAATATACGCCTGTTTTCCTTGTTCGTTTTTGTCTTCTTTTGTTTCTTCTTTGTTCCTTGGTGCATCCTTCGCTACCTGACTTTCCCCTGTGGCGTAATTGATCGTAATTTGTGGTTGCACGTTGTAACAAAATACGTGGAATTGGACCCCATCCCCATTATCTTCCACCGATTTTGCCTCCATCTGTACCCCATCTGGCACTAGGTTTTCTCCTTCAAAGACTGGTGTAACACGGTATAGGACATGGTTTCCTGTTTCTTTTACATAGTCTGCCACCTCATTTTCAAAAGGCAGCATCCCTGTCACGTTTAAGTATCTGGTTCCTGTAATCAGGTTTTGTTTATTTGCATTTTCCCCTGCTAATTGAAACCCGATCAAATGACAGCGATTATACAAATAATTTCCCTCGATTAAATCATTGTATTTTACCGTCTGCCATCCACTTGGCTTTACCTGTCCAATGGGTCCTCGCTCTTGTGTGGGCATCAACTCTTCACTGATATTGGCATAAGCCGTTCCACACCTTCCAAGGTCATCTAATTCGCTGTATTCTTCAAAGGACTCTGTGGTAAGTTCTTCTTCCTTAAACTCTGGAACATTATCTTCTAATACCACATAAGGTTCGCCAGAATATTCTGGTACCTCTGCAAGACTTTCTACATGTTCTACTTTTGAGAGCTGCTCTTGTAAAAGTGTTTTTCCATCCTTTTCGCATCCGGATGCAAAGATGGACAGGAGCAGCATAGTAAGCAATAGATATCGTTTTTTCTTCATTTTTATTCTCCCTAATTTTCCCCTGTTTTTTATTTTAAACGTTCTATATTCGAAAATCAACACTGTAACATTCCATATTTCTTTTTCACTCGATTTAGCTTTCTCTCCATAGGACCTCCCAAAACAGCTAGAAAGAACATGGTAGAAAGTGCATGTACGGTATTAAATGGGATTCCTGTAAGGTAGGATGTAAGAAAGGCTTTCTTGGACCATCCTTCTAGCACCATTAAGACCGAAGCGGTGTCCATCAGTCCACCATAAATAAAAAATGTGGCCACTGCGCCATAGCAGCATTGGAATACTTTTGAATACCGCCTCTTTTTCCCATAAAACAAAAGGCCTGCCAAACATCCAATCATTCCAAGGGCAAACATCTGCCATGGAGTCCAAGGTCCCTGTCCAAAGAAGAAGTTGGATACAAATCCAGAGACTACTCCAGTTAAAAATCCTGCTTCTGCACCTAGCCCAATGCCCGCAATAATGACCACCGCTGCCATTGGTTTAAACTGTGGGATCATAAAAAATGCAATCCGTCCTACTACTGCAATGGCAGACAATACCGCAATGAGAATCAATTCCCTTGCTTGTGGTCTTCGATCTTCGAACATCATAAAAAATGGAAGGCTGGCAAAACAAATGATGCAAAGTCCAATAAAGAGATTGCTTCGATTGTTTAAAAAGAAGATTCCAAAAAATAGCACAAGTGGAATTCCAATGAGCAATAGGAAAAGAGATACTTTCGTCCGCTTTCCTATGGTTCGATCTTCCTTCCATTGTCTTTTGGTGCACGCATTCTCTTTTGTTTCTTGTTCTAAAAAGAAACGTTTTCTCCCCAAAATCATCAAAACAGATAAGAAAAGATTTGCATAAACAAAGGATGTGGGTCTAATTTTTGCCAAAAGTGTAAGATTCAAAAAAGGATGCGCTCTCCAGCTTGTTCCTTGTACCAAAAGGTTCAGCACTACCGATACTGCGATCAGCGCTAATGCAAACAGGATATTGATCCCATAAACGATCCCTGTAACTATAGAACACCTTTTCTTTTTCCTTAAAATTGCTCCTGCCAAAAGAAGCATCCCGGCAGTAACCATACTTGCCCCAAGTGCAATAAGAAGCGGAAACTCTTTCCCAAATAGTTTTCCACCGTCCGAAAATGTTTTGCATAAGTTATCCACAAACATGGAAAGTGTTTTCAACGTTCCGGTGTCTAACATTCCTTTCGATCGAATTTCTGGTGCGGAAAAGAGTGGGAGAAAGAAATAGCTGATCACACAAAAAATTCCGGTATAAACTGGAAGGAGCATTTTGGTATCTATTCCAGTGGCTTGATTTCGTTGCATCGCTCAATCACATCCTTTGCTGTAATGGCATCTGGAAAAAGATTTCTTGCCATTCGATTTGCGGCAGTGGTATAGAAACTGTTTCCAGTAAAAAAATCTCTTGTATTTGTGGCAGTTACGATACTACCATTAAAAAACAATGCACAAGTCTCTCCGTAAGATGCACAAAATTCGATATCGTGAGAAACCATGATAATCGTAATTCCCTTCGCTTGTAACGTGTGAAAAATTTGTGCCAGTTTACTCTTGTAAAATCCATCCAGCCCTTTTGTCGGTTCATCTAATAGAAGAATTTGAGGTTCTAGCAATAGTACTTTGGCAAGGGCCGCTCTTTGCTGTTCTCCTCCACTTAAATCGTAAGGGTGCATGTCCAACAAATGTCCAATGGATGTTTCCTCGATTATTTCTTGCAAACGTTGCTCTTTGCCCGCTTTGTGACTTAGGGCTTCTTCTTTTATCATATCTTCTAACTCTTCTTTTAGTGTATCTTTCACAAACAGACTCTGTGGATTTTGCGGAAGCACACCAAGGAGATGCTGAAACCGTTCTCTACCTTTGATTTTTTTGCTGTCTTTTCCGTTTATATATATCTTTCCTCGATAAGGGGTTCGCATCCCACTTAGTAAGGATAGTGTGGTACTTTTTCCCGTACCATTCCCCCCAAGAATACAGTAGAGTTCTCCTTTTTTTACTTCCAAAGATAGGTCTTTGACAACATCGTCTTCTTCTCTACGATAACGAAACCACAAATCTTTTGCCTCTACCACTGTTTCTCTTTGTTCACGCCCATTTAAAACAAAAGCGGGGTTGGAACCCGTCCGATCTTTTTTCTCTCCATAATAGGTTTCCAACCAGTTTCTTCCTTCCCGCACCGTCAGCGGACACGTCCCTTTTTGCCCCGTCTGATTGTAAATTTGTACGGAACTTGGCATTGCCAAAAATAAATCGTGCTCTGCCAGTGCCTTTCCTACCTTTCTTGGGGTATCGTAAAACTGTTGTTTTCCTTCTTCCAATACAAGCACACGATCTGCCATTGGAAACACCTCTTCTAAGCGATGTTCAATTAGTACAATGGTAACGCCTAAATCTTCATTGATTTTTTTTAGCGTTCTTAAAAATTCATTTGCACAAATAGGATCTAGCTGGGAAGTTGGTTCATCTAAAACCAGCACTTCTGGCTGCATGGTCATCACCGATGCCAAATTTAAAAGTTGCTTTTGTCCACCGGAAAGTTCTTCTACATTTTTTAGAAACCAATTTTGAATCCCAAAAAAGCTGGCCATTTCTGCCACACGAAGGCGGATACTTTGTGGGTCTAATCCCAAATTTTCTACTCCGAAGGCAAGCTCATGAAAGACTTTGTCGGTAACGATCTGATGATCCGGATGCTGCAACACATATCCAATTTTTGCTGCTTGCTCTCTTTTGGAACAACTAGAAAGTGGTTTCCCTTGAAAGAAAACCTCTCCTTCTCTTTTTCCATAAGGGGTCAGCACCGTTTTAAACTGGCGCAACAAGGTAGACTTTCCACAGCCTGACTTTCCACAGATTACAATAAATTCTCCTGCCTGTATTTCAAAGTTGATGTCCTTAAGCGCACTGGTTGTTGCCTCTGGGTATGTAAAAGTTAAATGTTTGATTTCAAATAATGCCATTTTATATCCTCTATAATATTAAGAATCCAAGGTAACAGACAAAGAATCCCATAACAGATGTATACCACGCAGGCACGAAACGTAACGGGGTTCATCTGAAACATTGGATAATACAAACTGGTAACGGTTTTTGTCAGCAGACCATAAAGCACGACTCCGCCTAAAAGGACAAGAACGATGCAAAGGATCTGGTCTCTTCGATCAAATCGGTAGATGGTAAAATTTGTCCTTCCCCGAAGTCCATATCCTCTTGCTTTCATAGAGTCCGCTGTTTCCACAGAGTTTTCCAAGGACCAGGTGAGCATAATAGAAAGAATCCGAATCCCATGTTTGCTTCTTTGAAGAATGGTTCCTTGTTTTACATCTCGGCCAATACACATCTGCGCTTCGGAAACTTTTTCAATCTGTATTTTAAATTTCGGTACAAATCGAAACACCATGGACAAAACAAGAGACATTGCCGGTATTGTCTTTCCAAACAAGTAAATAAATTTATCCGACGTCATCACCTGTTGATAGCAAGAAAACCAATTGATCACACTTAGAAACAGGATTCCCGTAGCTGCTCCATATATTATGGACTCTAATGTGAGTGGATTTCCCGTGTTAAAATAATATAAAATCGTCTGTCCCTTATGATTAAAAATAGGGTTGACCAATACTGATATTAAGAACATAGGTCCCATCATCCACAATGCGGTTTTGACTGCCTTTCCTTTTTTTAGATAAACATAGTAGCAGCCACCTCCGAAAAAAGAAAGGAAAAGTAATACCGGGTGCATCACAAACATGGAGCACCCGATCATAAATCCAAAATATATAAAATTAATCCAAGGATGATAAGACGAAAAAACATCTTGTCTCATATTATAAATCTCTTCCTAGATCACATGTGTAGTTCCATTCTACAACATCTTGATCTTCCAACAAATATTCGTTACATCCAATCTTAGGATATACACCATTTACACTGTACATCCACCCAGAACTTGGCCCACAATCGGCCTCGTAAAGATTCCCAATTCCTTCAATGTAATGGCTATCAAGTCCTGGTGTAGCGCTATATTCCATATGGATCCTACTGTTCTTTGTTTCTCGCAGTAGAACGTCGAAAACGGTTTCCCCTTTTTCAAACGGTACTTCTTTTTTTGCATACAGTTCGCCATCTGCAG
>JARIEI010000042.1 GCA_029256845.1 Ruminococcus sp.
TTATCCCCAGATCGCCATTGCCAATGTTCCACAAACCATAAGTAATAAGCCAACCGTTGCCTTCTTACTCAGTTTTTCTCCAAATACGATGTAAGAAAACACTACAGATACTAAAATGCTCATTTTATCAATCGGAACTACAACGCTAACAATTCCGTTTTGAATCGCATAATAATAGCACAACCAAGATGCACCTGTTGCAATCCCTGAAAGGGCAATAAAGAGAATTTCTTTTCGATCAATCTCTTTCAATTGGTAATGTTTTCCTTTGAAAAAGACAATTCCCCAGGCAATGACCAAAACAACGGCTGTTCTGATTGCTGTTCCAAGGTTCGATTCCACACCAGTAATTCCAATTTTTGCAAGAATCGATGTGAGTGCAGAAAATACCGCAGAACCTATTGCATAGGGAAGCCATATTCTTTTTGTTTCTTGATTGCCTGAGTTTTTCTTTTCAATCATTAGGAACACGCCACCAAAAAGCAATCCTGTCGCAAAAAGTTTTACCGGCAAATTGTTCGTTTCTCTAAACAATAGAATTGCAAGAAGTACACTTAAAATGGTACTTGACTTATCGACCGAAACAACTTTGTTCACATCACCAACTGACAATGCTTTAAAATAACAAATCCACGATGCCCCAGTTGCAATTCCTGATAAAATTAAAAATAAAAATGATTTCTCATCAATCTGTGTGATTGTATCCGCGGACCCAACAAGGAACACCATCATCCATGAAAATAGCAATACTACAATTGTTCGCAGGGCAGTTGCTACGTCAGAGTCGGTTTTCTTAATGCCACACTTTGCCAATACTGCTGTCAGACCTGCGAATAGGGCAGATAATACCGCCATCACAAGCCATAGCATTTTAACTCTCCTTCGTCTTTAGCAGCTGTGACAGTTCAAATTCTGTTCCACAATCTTCACAAGTAAATGTGTAAAAATAGTGCTTCACATCGTAAAGGGACAGATTCAGATCATCCACTTCATGCTTAAATTGGGAACCATTCACAATCTCGCAACGCTTGTTCTTTGTCATTTTACCACCGCATTTTGGGCACACTTTCTTTTTAAACATCAAATAGAAAAACTCTTTTGGTGTAAACTCATATGCAAATCCTTTTGCCATATCCCATCAACCTTTCTCTTTTAATCTTGGTAATTTTTAACCCACCATCATTCCCTGAAAACGATTCTAGAATACGCAACTGCATTATAATCGAAATCATCGTTTGTAAGCTCCTGCTTTTCTAAATCTTCACAGACGTAAAGATAGATAGCCGCATTACAAAAGTTGAGTTCCTGCTCAAGTTCATCTAGAAGCGTCTCACTAGCAACGGATGGATCATCCACAAACACTCGAATACAGGTGGACGTCTCCTCATGACTTAAGTATTCCCGAATATCATCTTGAGCGGTCAATTTTTTGGAGGGAATCTCCATCACATCCGTATGGGTATACATCTTGAATTTTGGAATCTTCTTTTCCAAAAGCCTCTGAAAGAATTCCGCCAACCGCGGCTGCATATCTTCTAGGAACACCGTATCAGTGATCTCTCCTTCTTCCGACACCCACACAGAAATAAGATCTTTATCAGTAGCTTTCACCGTTGCAAAATAATGCTCCTCCGATTTAAAAGGGGTGAGTTGCTTTTGTTTTACTTCCGAAACCTCACCTCGAAAGCCGTAGTTTTCTTGTAGAAATCTGTTGATATACGCTTTTCTCTCCTCTTGGGTATACGCGGAAAACCGTACTTTATGTTCCGATACAGAAGGCTTTTTTGTGCATGCCGTGAAGCCAAACAATAAAAGAAACAGTCCCGCAGCGAATACAACCTTTGCCAATCGTTTTTTCATTCCGTCACCACCCTTTCTTCTTGTGAGTATTGTAGCACTGTTCCCTTAAGAGTGCAATTACGTTTAGTAAGGCACTGTTCTGATTTGACTGATATTGTATGAGGATTCTAATTTTAACAATTCATCTCGGCTGGCAACTACCTCCAGTCCATACACTTGAAGCCCCTTTTCGGACTTTCTATCTATATAACGGATGAGATGCAAAGATGTAACAAATTATTTTGAAAAAATTTATTATCAATTGATATATATAATAAAAAAACTCCCAGTACCAGTCAACAAATAAACCACCAGGAGGTGCATACAATGCACAATCATTGTATCAATACTCTATTTAATTTGGAAAGTTCGTTGCAATCCTCTCATAATTTCCTCCAGCAAAAATGTCTTTTCGCGGCGAATCTCCTGTGTTACCTGAATGTACAGCTTTTCATTCTGTCGCTGGCAACAAAATCGATCTCGACATCCTGAGTTTTCCGACATACATTGGTAATTCCTTATTGAATACCCTCTATGGAAGTATAGTAGTAATCTTCATTGTTCTGAAAGCGCTATCGTACCACTTCATGTGAAAATCACAACAATAATAAGAGCCAATGCACAAGCTAGCGACAATATTCCTGTAATAAGTGGTGCAACATACACCCCTGCTTTAACGGTAGTTTTAGAAGGCTCTTCCGGGTCATACAATACACTGATTTTCTGCCCTATCTTCATTGAGGTGGAACCATAATTTCCCACACACTCATATTTCT
>JARIEI010000190.1 GCA_029256845.1 Ruminococcus sp.
TTTGCGTAAAGTTTAATGATATTTAATAGAACTTCAGTAGCCTTATCCATTCGTTCGATTGTGGTACATTCATAGGCCCCGTGGAAATTAAAACCACCTGTTCCAAGATTTGGGCAAGGAAGTCCCATCCAACTTAAAGTGGCTCCATCTGTTCCACCGCGCACAGGTTCTTCAACAGGCTCAAGTCCTACCGTGCGAATCGCTTCACGGGCAGTTTCAATGAGATGGAAATGAGGTTTGATCTGTTCGATCATATTACGGTATTGGTCATCCAATGTCAAAGTCACTGTACCTGCTTCGTATTTTTCATTCAACCGGTCTGTGATGTGCTGCATGATTTGCTTTTTATATTCTAATTTTTCAATATCATGATCACGTAAAATATAGTCTAACGTTACTTCGTTAATATCTCCATTCATTTCAGATAGGTGGTAAAAACCCTCTCGATCACAAGTATGTTCTGGTCTGTCCATAGAAGGCAGGCATCCGTGGAATTCAAAGGCTACATTACAAGCATTGATCATTGTATCTTTTGCACTTCCTGGATGTACAGATAATCCTTTAAATTTTACAGAAGCAGAGGCGGCATTAAAGTTTTCATATTCAATACTGCCAACATCACCACCATCTACGGTGTATGCAAAATCAGCGCCAAAGCTTGGAATATCAAATCGATCAGCACCTCGTCCAATTTCTTCATCTGGTGTGAAAGCAATGCAAAGTTTTCCGTGTGGAATGTTTGTGGTAAGAACGGTTTCAACGGCGGTTAATATTTCGGCAATTCCAGCTTTATCGTCAGCGCCAAGTAAGGTTGTTCCGTCGCTCGTAATGAGAGTTTCACCTTTTAAATTCTTTAAAAATGGAAATACTTCTGGATCTAGTACAATTCCACTTGGAAGAGTAAGTGCTTTTCCATCATAATTTTCATGCAATAAAGGGGTTACATGTTCTCCTGGAGCATCTGGAGCAGTGTCCATATGAGCAATAAGTCCAAGTGCAGGTTTTGATTCAAATCCTGGTGTAGCAGCAATTGATGCGTAGACATATCCATTGGAATCCATGTGAGCATCAGCACATCCGATTGTTTTTAGATCTTCCACAAGCATCTTTGCAAGTGTAAGTTGACGAGAAGAAGAAGGACAAGTTTCACTTTCGGGATCGCTTGTTGTATAAATTTTGCTGTAATTTAATAAATATTCATATGCACGCATTATGAAATCTCCTTTCAAAACAATAAGTAACTTCATTATACGTGATTCTTTTTAATCTGGCAAATGATAAGAAAGAAAACACTTTTTAAAAGAAGAAAAATATGCGATAATATCACAAAAGACAGGCAAACAATGGAGATAAGAGAGGAATATTTATGAACGAGTTATATGAAATGATTGAAAATAAAATTAAGGCTTCCGGATATCCAAGAGAAATTTCTGGAGAAGCAGTCTATGAAGATATGTGCGACCAAATTGAAGAACAAGAAAATGGTTCTTATATCTTGCTTTCAAAGTTTGAAGAAGACGTCGTTTTTGAGTATCGGATTACAATTATGGATGAAGAATTTAATTTGGAATTACTTACAATACGCACTCCACAAGGGGAATATAGAGTTGAATTTGGAGATTAGATAATAGAATAAGTTCGCGCAACAGGTAGGAGACAAATGCAAAAGCATTAGTAACCTACCTTTTTATTTTACAATAATTTTACAATACCATGATAATAGATTTGATGTTTAAGAGGTACGATGTAATCACAAACATAAAATAAATTTGAAGAGGTGTTTAAATTATGAAAGCAAAAAAGATTATGAAATTGGCTTTGACTGCAGTTATGGCAGTGTCTGTTTTAGTAGGGTGTGGAAATAACAGTGGAAATGAAGATGCATCGAATGGCACAGGACAATCCACAGGAAATAAAGATACGGAACTTTCAGGAACCGTTGCTACAGATGGATCCACTTCTATGGAAAAAGTAATTGGAACCCTAGGGGAAGCTTTTGAACAAAATCATGATGGAGTAACCTTTACATATAATCCAACAGGTTCTGGTTCTGGAATCAAAGCAGTACAAAATGGTAGATGTGATATAGGTCTTTCCAGTAGAAATTTGAAAGACGAAGAAAAAGAGAGTGGTTTAAAAGAAACAGTTTTGGCCTATGATGGAATTGCAATCGTAGTAAACAAAGAAAATCCAGTTTCTGATCTGAGCGTAGAAAAGATTGCGGATATTTATACAGGAAAGATTAAAAATTGGAAAGAAGTTGGCGGTCAAGACGCAGAAATTGTGTTGATTGGTCGTGAGGCAGGAAGTGGTACAAGAGACGGATTTGAATCGATTACTGGAACAGAAGAAAAATGTGAATATCGTCAAGAATTAACTTCTACAGGAGATGTGATCACAACTGTTTCAAGCAACCCAAATGCAATTGGATATGTATCATTAGCAGCAGTAAATAATAGTGTAAAAGCTATTAAAGTAGATGGTGTAGAAGCAACAGAAGATACCGTAAAAGATGCAAGTTACGTAATTCAACGTCCATTTGTATTAGTTACAAAGGAGGGAGCAGAACTTTCTAAGGTTGCTCAGGCGTTCTTTGACTTCGCGATGTCTGACGATGCTGTAGAATTGATTTCCAGCGCTGGAGTAGTATCAGCAAATTAGTAAATCATTCGTTAAGAAAGGAAATCAGGATGAAAAACAAAAAACAATTGTTTGAAGATCTGATCCATGGTGTGTTTCTCATTTTAGGGCTGATCACAGTCGGGTGTGTACTTTTGATAACGGTGTATTTGGTTATTTCAGGAATCCCCGCAATCCGTGAAATCGGACTAGGTAAGTTTTTGCTTGGCACAACATGGGAGTCAACAGCAACAAAACCTTCCTTTGGAATTCTTCCATTTATTTTAACAAGTGTATATGGAACAGCAGGAGCTATCCTGCTGGGAGTTCCAATTGGATTTTTAACAGCAGTGTATCTTGCAAAGGTGGCATCCCCTACAATTAAAAATATATTAACTACAGCGGTAAGCCTGCTTGCAGGAATTCCGTCTGTAGTTTATGGTCTTGTGGGAATGCTGGTATTAGTACCAGGAATTCGAAAATTGTTTCATATCCCAGATGGAGCAAGCTTATTTGCAGCAATTATCGTATTGGCAATTATGATATTACCATCCATTATCAGCGTATCGATTACAGCATTGGAAGCAGTACCAAAAGATTATGAAGATGCCTCTCTTGCCCTAGGTGCAACGCCTATAGAAACGTATTTTAAAGTATCTGTTCCAGCCGCAAAAAGTGGGATTGCAGCAGCCGTAGTTTTAGGGGTAGGAAGAGCAATCGGGGAGGCAATGGCAGTTATGATGGTATCCGGGAATGTTCCCAATATGCCGTCATTGTTTCAAAGTGTTCGCTTTTTGACAACCGCAGTCGCAAGTGAGATGTCTTATTCTAGTGGATTGCAGCAGCAGGCACTCTTTTCAATTGCACTGGTACTATTCTTATTCATTATGCTTATTAACGCTACATTAAACTTCTTTTTAAAGAGAAGCAAGGAGGAATAGAATGCAGAAAGATCAGATTTCGGGAAAAAGAATTATCTATACCAGACTGATGAAAATGCTGATGATTTTATCAGTAGCATTGACCTGTGGCCTGGTTTTATTTTTGGTAATCTATGTACTTGTAAAAGGAATTCCAAACATAACCTGGGAACTTTTATCAACCAAACCAAGTTATTTGTCTGGAAGTATTGGAATTCTACCAGATATTCTAAATACGATATATATGATCATTGCAACCTTACTTTTTGTCATTCCGCTTGGAGTTGGAGCTGCCATTTATTTGACAGAATATGCACAAAACAAAAAAATCGTTGCAGTTATTGAATATGCAGCAGAGACACTCTCTGGAATTCCATCAATTATTTACGGACTAGTAGGAATGTTGTTTTTCTGTCAGTTCTTAAATATGCAAACATCCTTGCTTGCAGGAGCATGTACATTAGTTATTATGAACTTACCAACCATCATGCGTACGACCCAAGAAAGTTTAAAAACGGTGCCTCAAAGTTATAGAGAAGGAGCATTTGGGCTCGGTGCTGGAAAATGGAGAGTTATTCGTACTGTGGTTTTGCCAGGATGTGTAGATGGAATTATAACAGGTTGTATTTTAACAGTAGGACGTATTTTGGGAGAGTCTGCGGCCTTGCTTTTTACAGCAGGATTTGCTCACTCCATACATAATATGATAGATGGACTTGGAAGTGCAGGCGCATCTTTGACAGTGGCTTTGTATGTATATGCTAAAGAGCAAGGAGAGTTTGGAGTGGCATTTGCCATTGCAGCTATTTTGATGATTTTAACATTGTTCATTAATCTATTAGCTACACAAGTAGGAAGATATTTTAAGAAAAGGAGAACGATATGAGTGATATTATCACAGTGAAAGATCTGTGCTTGTGGTATGGAGAATCACAGGCGCTTCATAACATTAATATGAAAATCCCAGAAAAAAGTATTACAGCATTGATTGGACCATCGGGGTGTGGAAAGTCTACGTTTTTAAAAACATTAAATCGAATGAATGATTTGGTTCCAGGGGTTAAGATCACAGGAGAGATCACCTATAACGGGGCTGATATATTTACCCCCTCTGTGGATATAAATATGTTACGAAAAAAAGTGGGAATGGTATTTCAAAAACCAAATCCATTTCCAATGAGTATTTACGATAATGTAGCGTATGGACCGAGAACACATGGAATTACAAGTCGCATCAAACTAGATGATATTGTAGAGCGGTCTTTGCGTGATGCGGCCATTTGGGATGAGGTTAAAGATCGATTGAAGAAAAATGCATTAGGTCTTTCAGGGGGACAACAGCAAAGACTATGTATTGCAAGGGCTCTTGCGGTAGAACCGGACGTGTTATTGATGGATGAACCAACCAGTGCATTGGATCCAATTTCCACCTCTAAAATTGAAGAACTTGCTATTCAATTAAAGGAAAAATATACGATTATTATTGTAACCCACAACATGCAGCAGGCGGTTCGTATTTCAGATCAAACAGCCTTTTTCTTGCTTGGAGAGTTGGTTGAATATGGAAATTCTGAAGCACTGTTTTCAGAGCCAACAGATAAAAGAACAGAGGATTATATTACAGGGAGGTTTGGATAATGAGAAGTCGATTTGATGAACAGTTGGCATTGTTAAATAAAGAATTGATCACTATGGGATCTTTATGTGAAAGTGCGATTTCACTTGTCTCCAAAGCACTAGACAACAGTGATCAGGAAATGACAAAAAAAATAGCGGAAATAGATGCAGAAATTGATCAGATGGAACGAGATATCGAATCGTTATGCTCGAAAATGCTTTTGCAACAACAACCAGTTGCAAGGGATTTACGACAAATTTCTGCGGCCTTAAAAATGATAACAGATATGGAACGTATTGGGGATCAGGCACAGGATATTGCAGAAATCATATCTTTTTTAAATGGTCATACGGCACAAGTGCATCGTCAAATTCATGAAATGGCGGAAGAAACGATCAAAATGGTAACCAATAGTGTGGAAGCCTATGTGAAGAAGGATGCTTCCCTAGCGGCAACCGTAATTGCATATGATGATGTGGTGGATGATAATTTCAACAATATAAAAGGAGATCTGATACAAGTCATCGTAAAGAATCCAAAAGAAGGAGAGTATGCCATGGATCTTTTGATGATTGCGAAATATTTTGAACGAATAGGAGATCATGCCTGTAACATTGCGGAATGGGTGATTTATTCAATAGCAGGAAATAAAAAATAGAATCCATTGCTATAATTGAAAATTAATAGTGATCGCAGTATAATTTACTCTTAATAAGACAAATAGAGGAAAAGGATGTGTAAGGAATGATCTTTTGTGTAGAAGACGATGGTGGAATCCGCGAATTGATGATATATGCCTTAAATTCAGCCGGCTTTGAGGCGAAAGGATTTATAGACGGAGAGCATTTTTTTGAAACTTTAAAAGTGGAAAGACCACAGCTTGTTATGTTAGATATTATGCTTCCAGGTGAAGATGGGATTGAAATTTTAAAAAAACTGAAAGGAAAAAAATCAACAGAAGATATTCCGGTAATTATGACAACTGCAAAAGGAACGGAATATGATAAAGTGATCGGGTTGGACCTTGGTGCAGATGATTATTTAGCAAAACCATTTGGCATGATGGAAATGGTATCCCGTGTCAAGGCGGTTCTTCGTAGGACAGCACCAAAGGAAGAGGGGCGGATTCTTCGAGTAGGAAAGTTGGAACTAAATACCGCAGATCATACGA
Source organism: Ruminococcus sp. (assembly GCA_029256845.1). Lineage (GTDB taxonomy): Bacteria > Bacillota > Clostridia > Lachnospirales > Lachnospiraceae > JAHHTM01. The sequence goes on from JARIEI010000190.1 coordinate 6,329, forward strand.
TATTTGTTTCGGGAGAGCGTGTTGAATTGACATTAAAAGAGTATGAATTACTTCAACTGTTTATGAATCATTTAGGAAGAGTGTATACAAGAGACCAGTTATTGCAAAGTGTATGGGGAATAAATTATACTGGAGAAACGCGTACAGTGGATGTTCATATTGGAACATTGCGGTCAAAATTAAAAGAATGTGGAGATTATATAGAAACAATAAGAGGTGTTGGATATAGGATGGAGGCATAGGTATGACAAAACGAATTTTTCGCTCCATTAGTCTTGTGGCAATCAGTATTTTTCTTGCTTCAGGCATGCTGTTTATGGGAGTATTGTACCATTATTTTTCAGATGTACAAAGGAAACAGCTTCAAATGCAGACACAACTTGCTGCACAAGGAGTAGAGAATGAAGGAATTACGTATTTTGATGGTCTAGAAGTCGGAAAAGGATTTCGAATAACCTGGATCAATCAAAAAGGAACGGTACTTTATGATAGCGCAGAAGATACTAGTAAAATGGAAAATCATTTAGAACGAGAAGAAATTAAAGAAGCACTCCAAATGGGAAAAGGAGATAGTGCGCGCTATTCTTCTACACTAATGGAACGTTCCTTATACTGTGCAACAGAATTAGAAGACGGAACGGTACTTCGTTTATCAATTGCACAACATACGATATTTACATTAGTGCTTGGGATGGTTCAGCCAATTTGTATTATTTTTGTACTTGCAATCGTGCTATCACTGTTCTTGGCATCTAGATTATCTAAGAAGATTGTAAAACCACTGAATGAAATTAATCTTGATCAACCAATGAATAATGAAGGGTATGATGAGGTGGCACCTCTGCTTCGGCGAATTGATGCGCAACAATGTCAGATTAGAAAACAATCCCATGAATTGTTTCAAAAAACGAAGGAATTTGAAACTGTTACAAATGGAATGACAGAAGGAATTGTTCTATTGAATGCGCACCAAACGATTTTAAGCATTAATCCTGCAGCCATTCGTTTATTTGAGACGGATGCATCTTGTAGAGGAAAAAATATATTATCCATAAATCGAAATTTGGATTTGCAGTCATTGCTTGCAAAGACGGAAGAAGGAAAACATGCAGAAATGATTCTGGAGTTAGGCAGTGGAACGTACCAATTTGATGCGAGTCCGGTGATGTCAGATGGGAATGTCTCAGGAATGATTCTACTTATGTTTGATGTAACAGAAAAAGAACGTGCAGAACAAATGAGACGTGAATTTACGGCAAATGTTTCTCACGAACTTAAGACACCCCTTCATACGATTTCAGGGTGTGCAGAATTATTGTCAAATGGGCTTGTGAAAGAAGAAGATATTGCAAAATTTTCAACACAAATCTATACAGAGGCACAAAGGATGATTCGGTTGATTGAAGATATTATCCGTTTGTCTCATCTAGACGAAGGGGCAGCGGATATGAAGCGTGAAAAAGTGGATCTCTATGCAGTTGCAGAAAAGACAATAGATTTACTTGGAAAAGAAGCAAAGAAAGCACAAGTAGAACTTGGCATAGAAGGAGAACATGCGATCGTATGTGGAATTCCACATTTGTTACAGAGTATTGTTACGAATTTGTGTGACAATGCAATCAAATATAATAAGAAAAATGGTACTGTAAAGTTATCTGTTTGGAATCAAGAGGACTGTGTACAGCTTCTTGTTTCAGACACTGGAATTGGAATTCCAAAAGAACATCAAGAACGGATATTTGAACGCTTTTATCGTGTGGATAAAAGTCACTCCAAAGAAATTGGAGGAACAGGACTTGGGCTTTCGATTGTAAAACATGCAGTAAGACTTCATAATGCAACGATTGATGTGGAAAGTATGGAAAATGAAGGGACTACAATTATAGTAACCTTTCCGAAAATGTAAAAAAAGTGGATTTCTCATGATTTGAGAAATCCATTTTTAAGATTTTCATATGTGAAAAGGGAACATTCTTCAGTCGTTAGTGTTCGAAGCCTTGCTATCGTTTGAATGACAAGTTCCAATGCAGTGTATGCGGTGTTAGGAATCTGATTTATAATGGCTTTTTTAGTGGTAGGAGCTTCCTCGAATGCCCAGTGTACTGCAGGTAATCCATCTGTTTCTATAAGGAGTCGATTCAAAGGAACTGTTTCGGCAACATGTCTGGTGGCAGAATTCCACCAGACATCAGGGCCGATGGAGAAATAACAGTCTTGTTCCATATATTCTTCTAGGTATTTGTCGCAAGAATACCAGTGTACAAGATATCGATTTGGATAGTTGCGAATTAGTTTGGCAATTTCTTTTTCTTGTCCTTTCGTGTGAAGAATGACCGGTTTTTGTAGAGCACTAGCAAGTTCTAGTTGTTCTTCAAAAACTTTTTTTTGTATAGAAAGTGGAACATCGCACCATACGTTATCCATTCCAATTTCCCCAATGATTGGCACTTTTAGAAATAAGCTTTCCATTTCTTTCACGTTAAATTGATCCGCTTTCCAAGGATGAATCCCGTAGGTGGGAATTAAGAAAACGGGAAGCCCTTTATTGAGAAAAGTATCCAATTCGTCTGGAGTGGAATGAGAACACAAGGATAGAATATTGTGTTCTATGCGAACATTTAAATCTTCCTCAGATGAAAAATGTGTATGTGCATCACATAGATTCCAGGTTTTATTTATCATAGTTCATCTCCTCGGGATTCATAATAAGGGAATAGATTTGTTGCCTTAAATCACTTTGTTCATAGAGCCAATTTCGATCTCGTTTAGAACTTTCAATTTTAATTTCTCCAGTAATTCCATTCGGAGCAGTATTAAGGATAAGAATTCGATCAGAAAGATAGATTGCTTCATCCATATCATGTGTGACAAGAAGAACAGTACGATTTAGTTTCTTCCGCATTCTAAGAAGCCAATCTTGCATTTCTCCTCTAGTAATCACATCGAGCGCACCAAAAGGCTCATCTAAAAGAAGGATGTCCGCGTGACAAAGAGCAGTCCTTAAAAAAGCTGCTCTTTGCCGCATACCTCCAGATAAAGAAGAAGGATAACAAGACTCATATCCAGAAAGTCCAAAAGCAGAGAAATTTTTTAATGCCTCTTTTTTGGTTTCTTCATAGGTACCATGTATTTTCCCATATAGACATACATTATCAAGAATTGTTTTCCAAGGGAATAACAAATCATTTTGCGGCATATAAGAAAAATGCTTCGAACATCCCAAAGCAGGTTTACAATCAACAGAAACCATTCCACAAGTTGGCGTTAATATTCCAGTCAATATTTTTAAAAGAGTTGATTTTCCACATCCCGAAGGACCTAAGATGCTGACAAATTCGCCAGATTCAACTGAGAAATTAAGATTTTCAAGTATGGATTTATCTCCGTAGGAAAAACAAATGTTTTGGATATCTAATTTCATAGCATTCTCACTTTCTAATGAATGGTTAGTTTGGTAAAAATTCGTTTGTGTAACATTCTTTAGCAGGAATTTTCTGATCAATTACGCCATATTCAACAAGAAAATCTGTGTAATTATCCCAAACACGATCTTTCATTTCGCCCCATTTTGTTGTATCCTCCATGTATTTCTTAGAAAGGTATTCTTGTGACATTGTTAACATATCAATGGAATAATCCGGTGCGTATTTTTGGAGAATTTTAGCACTTTCTTCTGGATGCTCAATTGCATACTGATATCCTTTTGCAGTAGCGGCAAGAAATTTTTTCGTCATTTCAGGGCGATTTTTTAGCGTGTCATCATTTGCGATAATGACAGGAGTATAGTAATCAAGGCGTTCATCAAGATTACGAAGTTCCATGTAATTAATTGGAAAATCATTGAGTTTACATTTTACATTGTCCCATGCCTCAAAGAACCACATAATATCAACTTTGTCTTTTAATGCTTCAAAACCAGAGCCATCAGAAATCACAACATTTAACTTGTTATAGTCGGCACCATTTTGCGCCATGATTGCTTTTAAGACTGCCTCTTCTCCAGGACCACCCCAGCCAGAATATGTTTTTCCTTCAAAATCTTTTGGAGATTCAATTTTTTTATCTGCATAAGTAGCAAATCCAGATGTATTATGTTGAATTAATGTTGCAATTGCTTTGATAGGAAGTGGATCTGCGGATGTTCGTGCAACGGTAACATCTTCTTGATAACTAATGCCGAAATCACCTTTTCCAACGGCAATTAAAGTGGCAGTGGCGCCTTCAGTAGGTTCTACAATATCTACATCAAGTCCCAGTTCATCGTAGTATCCTTGATCGAGGGCTACATACATGCCAGTATGGTTTGTGTTTGCAACATAATCAAGAATGACAGTGACTTCCTCTTTTTTGGCTTGTTTTTGCTCTTGCTTTTTAGAAGAAGAAGTTCCACATCCAGAAAGAAGCAATGAGGTTGATAGAAGGGTAACGGTTATTAGTGAAAGTATTGTGTTTCGTTTCATAGTATTCTCCTTTATAAGTGTAAATTAATTTGTTGTTGATTTGCGTACATATGGCATAGCAAGTCGTTGGAAAAGATGGATCATTCCATTCATACAAAGACTAAGAAAAATGATCACAAGGACACAGGCAAAGACTTTGTCCAACATATAGCCATTTTTTACGCGAAGTAGATAATATCCAAGTCCCTTTTGGGCGCCAATCCATTCTCCAACTACGGCACCACTAATACTGTATGTGGCAGCAACTTTAAGTCCAGACAAAAGGGAAGGGAGGGCGGCTGGTATTTTTACAAGTCGATAAGACATTAGCCACCCAGCGCCATAGGAACGAACAAGGTGTACATAATCTTGTTCGACCTGAGAAAGGCCATCCGAAAAACTAATCGCAATTGGAAAAAAACACATAAGAACAACAGTTAGTATCTTTGGTGCGATGCCAAATCCCATATAAATGATAAAAATAGGTGCAAGTACAATCATAGGAACTGTCTGAGTAATTACAAGAAGAGGATAGATTCCATGCCGAACAGCAGGAAATAAATCCATAACAATTCCAAGCACTAATGCGAATATTAAGGAAATGAGAATCCCAAGGATGGCTTCAAGAACTGTAATTCCAATGTGGGTTGATAATACAGGGAGTTCTTTGATCAAAGTATGTACGACTCTGGAAGGCGCTGGTAGGATATACATGGGAATTTTAAAAATTCGAACCAATGCTTCAAAGAATAGGACAAGTACTCCGATCACAAAGATGGGAATCGTTTTTTTATGCAAGATGAAAAACTCCTTTCTAGTATGAATTCCAATAAAAAAGACTGCCGGATGATGACAGTCAACAAAGCGAAATAAATCTTATATATCCCTACGTTGGCATTATCCAAATCAGGTTATGGGTCGAAATTAAAATTTCCTCTCAGCCTGTCACACAAGCTCCCCGATAAATTCCATGTAATTGTAGCATAGATTGCTAAGAAACACAATTAAAGAAGTTCTGCAATCTCATAAATTAATCTCTCGGTATCTGCCCATCCAAGGCAAGGATCTGTAATAGATTTTCCATATACACCGCCATCTGGAGTTTGACATCCTTCTTCTAAGTAGCTTTCTATCATGAATCCCTTCACTAAATTGCGGATGTCAACATTATGCTTGCAACTGTGTAATACTTCCTTTACAATTCGAGGCTGTTCATAGAATTTCTTTCCAGAATTAGCGTGGTTAGTGTCAATAATAACAGCAGGATTGGACACGTTGTAGTTCGCATAGTTTTCAGACAAATTCAGCAAATCTTCATAGTGATAATTTGGCTGAACTTGTCCATGTTTATTGACATATCCTCTTAAAACAGCGTGAGCCAAAGGATTTCCTTGAGAATGAACTGCCCATCCACGATAGATAAAGGAATGTTTGTGTTGCGCAGCTGTAATGGCATTCATCATAACAGAAATGTCACCACTTGTTGGATTTTTCATACCAACAGGAACATCAATCCCACTTGCAGTTAGTCTGTGTTGTTGATCTTCAACAGAACGAGCTCCCACTGCAACATAAGCCAATACATCATTTAAATAGCGATAGTTTTCAGGGTATAACATTTCGTCAGCACAAGAAAATCCAGTTTCTTTTAACACACGCATGTGTAGCTTACGAATGGCAACTAATCCGTTGTATACATCTGGCTTTTTCGTTGGATCTGGCTGATGAAGCATTCCTTTATAGCCTTCCCCTGTTGTTCGAGGCTTATTTGTGTAGATACGTGGAATAATATAAAGATTATCTGTAACCTTTTCTTGTATTTTTGCAAGACGAGTGACATAGTCTAATACGCTATCTTCGTTATCCGCAGAACAAGGACCAATAATTAGAAGAAGTTTTTTCGA
>JARIEI010000120.1 GCA_029256845.1 Ruminococcus sp.
AATTAATTTCCAATTTTCCGTAAGTTTTTCTTTCTTCAGTTGTTATATAGATGAAGAGATATTGTTTCGGTGTGTCTAAAACGATTGGAGAGAGAAAATGTACGAACCAGATGAAGAATGCAAAGAGATGATAGCTAAAATTAGTCAATTATGTAAGCAGAGGCATATTACTCCACATGCATTGGCAAAACAGGCGGGATTATCTACGTCAACAATAAGCTATTTACTTAGTGAAAAAACAAAACCACAAGTGTATACTATTTTACAAATTTGTAAAGTACTTGATATTTCTATTTGTGACTTGTTTGATCCAAATGTGAAAAATTTTGAAAAAAGAATAACTACTGATGAGGAAAAAATTATAAATGATTTTCGAGAATTATCAGAGAATAAGAAAAACTTTTTAAAAGGATGTATGGAACTATTGCTAAAAGAAGAGGATACATTTTGACAATAAAAGATGCTAAGACTAGGATTTAAGCGTAATGCTTAGATCCTTTTTTAGAAAGAACGTTTTATTTTTTGTAAATGTTAGAAATGTGTGAAATGGATTGTCCTTTTGTATGGGGGATGGTATAATTATCAAATGTTATAGCAGATAATATAACGTTGATTTTTAAGTACAATCAAGTAAAGGTAGGAAAAATTATGAAAAAAGTAAAAATGAAGTTATTGGCAATTGTGGCGATTCTTCTACTAGCAGCAGGGTATTATTATGTTGCATTGCCAGCGATTAATATCCATTCTACAGATTTTTGGGTATTTCTTATTATTTTAATTATCATTCTTGCTCTAATTTATGTTAGAAGAAAGAGATTAAATCGATATGAAATAAGAGAGTCGAAAGGAGTAAAAGCAATTGGAGCATTACTTCTTTTCGTAGTTGCAGTATATGTAATCGGTTCGATTTTATCATCACCAATTGTAAATGCTAAAAAATATCAGAAACTTTTGAAAGTAGAAGAAGGAGAGTTTACAAAAGATATTGAAGAACTTTCGTTTGATCAGATTCCATTACTAGATCGAGATTCAGCAACTATCTTAGGAAATCGAAAGATGGGAAGTATGGTTGATATGGTATCCCAGTTTGAAGTGGATGATTTATATAGTCAGATTAACTTTAATAACCGACCGGTTCGAGTATCTCCGCTTCGTTATGCAAACTTGATTAAATGGATTACAAATATGCGAAGTGGGATTCCAGCATACATTAAGATTGATATGGCTACTCAAAATACAGAACTTGTGAAGTTAGATCAAGGAATGAAATATACAACAAGCGACCATTTCAATAGAAATATTTATAGGCATTTGCGTTTTAATTATCCAACTTATATTTTCGATGACATCAGTTTTGAAATTGATGAGAACAATGTTCCATATTGGATTTGCCCAGTAAAGAAATTTAACATTGGACTTTTTGGCGGTCAGACAGTAGGACGTGTGGTTTTGTGTAATGCCATTACTGGTGAGACAAAGGATTACAAAGTAGAAGACGTCCCAGAATGGGTGGATCGCGTGTACTCTGCAGATCTACTTGTTCAATTATATAATTATTATGGTAGTTTAAAACACGGATTTTTAAATAGTGTTCTAGGACAAAAAGATTGTCTAAAATCAACTACTGGTTACAACTTCCTTGCTATCGATGATGATGTATGGCTCTATACAGGTGTTACATCTGTAACGGGAGATCAGTCCAATATAGGATTTGTTCTTATGAATCAGCGCACAATGGAAACAAAATTTTATAAGATAGAAGGGGCTACAGAAGACTCCGCAATGTCTTCTGCAGAAGGACAAGTACAGAATCTAAAATATCATGCAACCTTCCCACTTTTACTTAATATTTCAGGGGAACCGACTTACTTTATAGCATTAAAAGATGATGCAGGTTTGGTAAAGAAATATGCAATGGTAAATGTACAAAAATATCAAATCGTGGCCATTGGAAATTCTGTAAGTGAATGTGAAGAGGCATATTCTAAATTAATGTACCAAAGTGGAATTAAAGCGGAGGAAGAAGATACGAGAGAAATTGAAAAAGTCACGGCTAAGATTTCAAAAATTGCCCAAGGCGTTGTAGATGGAAATTCACATTACTATATTATGTTAGAAGGAAGAGAAGATATCTTTGATGTATCTGTTGTAGATTACATTGATATTATTCGATACAACGTAGGGGATGAGATTACTGTTGAATTTAAAAAGGGAGAAAGAAGTAATGTTGTCCTGTCCTTGAATGGTACAGAAATTAAAAAAGCAAAAGAAGAAGTTCAAAAAGAAGAAGAAGCTCTTTTGCAAGAATAAGAAAGAGAAAGGAGGCAGAGGAATCTTATGCGACATACGACAAAACATATAATCGCAGAGACTCTAGGCGAATTATTAGACGAGCATACACTCGATGAGATTACCGTGAAAAAGATTGTTGAAAAATGTAAGATTAATAGACAGACATTTTACTATCATTTTTATGATATTTATGATCTTTTGGAATGGTATTTAGGAGAGAGTATAGAAGCATATCTTTGTAGTAATCCACTGCCTTCAAATGACTGGAAGGAGCAAGAGCGTCATATTTTTCGTTTCTTTTATGAAAATAGACGCAGAGTGCTTCATGCATATGATCAGTCCCATAGAAAATTATACGAACAGTTCATAGCTAAAATGGTCACTCCTATTGTGGAAAGACATATAGATGCAAAGGAAGAGATAAATAGAGTTCCAAAAGATAAGCGCGATTTTTTGATTAAAGTTTATGTATGGATGAGCATGTCTCTTTTCTTTGAATGGCTAGAAGAAGGGATGCCAGATGAAAAAGTTGCAAACCTAGAAGATTACTTTGTTTTATCAGAAGCTAGTATAGACGCTACGTTAAAAGCTTTTGAATCCTAGAACGAAAATAAAAAGGGCATCGAAATAAAAGAATAGGAGATCAGGATGAAAAAACTACTTGTATCAGTATTAATAATGTTAATGATTATGTCCCTTACTGCGTGTGGAAATAAAACCGATTCGAAAGAATATACATCTGCAGTTGATGTGCTAAAAAAAGTGGCAGAAAGCGGAAAAGAAATAGAATTTCCTTATATGGGGGGAGACTTTGAAAACACAAAGGAAGATGAACCAGGGTCCTTTGATCTATCAAAAGGAGAAGAACTATCTAATTTAGGATTACCAGAAAGCGAACAAGATCATTTAGAGGATGCTGCTAGTATGATGCATATGATGAATGCGAATGTGTTTACAGCTGCAGTATATAAAATAAAAGATGATGTCAATCAGGAGACTTTTATCAAGAATATTGAAAAAGAATTATCAGAACGTCAGTGGCTTTGTGGTGCTCCAGAAAAGATGTTGATTATAAAAGTTTCGGATCGATATGTTTTGACAGCTTATGGGGAAGAAAAGTTGATAGATGATTTTAAGAAGAAAGCAACAGATGCGTTACAAGGTGCAAAGGTGAGTGTGGAAGCACCTATTTTATAATTAAGAAGTAGGATAAGGAAGAAGATGATTTTTTCAAGTATACCGTTTATGTATTATTTTTTGCCAATCATACTTCTGGTATATTATGTAACTCCAAGAAAGAGAAGGAATGCAATACTTTTTATTAGCAGCCTTCTCTTTTATGCGTGGGGAGAGCCAAAGTATGTTTTGTTAATGCTATTATCTATTGTGCAAGGATATGTTTCTGCACAAATAATAGAAAAGTACAGAGAAACAAAAGTTGCAAGAGGTACAGTGTTTGTATCTGTTATTTTGAGTGTTGGTTCATTGCTATATTTTAAATATACAAATTTTTTTATAGAAAATTTGCGAGCGATCACGGGGGGATATGTTTCCTTTGTTAAAATTGTACTTCCAATAGGAATCAGTTTTTATACATTTCAATTAATTAGTTATGTGGTTGATGTCTATCGAGGAGCCAGGGCACAACGAAATTTTTTGGATTTAGGAGCCTACATTGCGATGTTTCCGCAGTTAATTGCCGGTCCAATTATTCGCTATGAAGAGATTGAATCACAACTTTCGAATCGGACGAGTTGTTTCGAACAATCAGCAAATGGAATTCGACGTTTTTGCATTGGCCTTGCAAAAAAGGTGTTGTTGGCAAATCAATTTGGAGAATTTATTACCATTTTTAGACAGTCTTCGGATTTATCGGTTCTTTATTACTGGATGTATATTTTGGCGTTTTCGCTTCAAATTTATTTTGATTTTTCTGGATATAGTGATATGGCAATTGGCTTAGGGAAGTTGTTTGGGTTTGAATTTTCGGAAAACTTCAATTACCCATATATTTCTAAAAGTATTACAGAATTTTGGAGACGTTGGCATATTTCACTTGGAATGTGGTTCCGAGATTATGTTTATATTCCTTTAGGAGGAAATAAAGTAGGGGTAGCAAGACACTTATGTAACATAGGAATTGTATGGTTTTTAACGGGATTTTGGCATGGAGCTTCTTGGAATTTTGCACTTTGGGGAATGTATTTTGCCATGCTTCTTGTTATAGAGAAGTATGTTCTATGCAAGCACTTGCAAAAGCACCCGATTATAGCGCATTTGTATGTGATCGTTGTGGTATTGCTTGGGTTTGTTATTTTTAATGCAGAGCAGTTGCACATATTATGCTCTGATTTTAAAGGATTATTTGGAATGAATGGACTTCCTTTTGCGTCTAAAGAAGCGTTCTACTATTTTAAAAGTAATTTTATCTTGTTTATAGTGGGAATACTTGGCGTTACGCCATTTGTAAAAAATGTGTTTGTAAAAGCAAGAAGGAGAGAAGGAATACGTGCAGTTATGGATGTTGTAGAAATTTTATTATTAGTGGGAGCACTGGTGATTGTTACAGCATATCTTGTGGATGGGTCCTATAATCCATTTTTATATTTTAGATTTTAGAAAGGAAAACTATGAACGATAAATGGAAAAATAAGTGGATCTGTATTCTTTTCGTTAGCATTCTTGGAATTGGATTTCTGACTGTTGTATTTACAAAAAAAGAAACAGTATCTTTAAGTGAAAGAAGAAAGCTAGCGTCCAAACCAAAATTTTCTATAGAGTCTTATTTGAATGGGAGTTATATGAGAGATTTTGAAGCCTATGCGGTAGATGGGTTTCCAAAAAGAGACTCCTTTCGAAGATTAAAGACGTTTTGGGAGAGAATGGTTTTAAATAAAAAAGATCATCATAAAATTTATAAGGAGCAGGGACACCTTGTTGCTATGGATTATCCATATCAACCAACTTCGGTAAAAAAAGCGTCTAAGAGATTTTCATGGATAATAGAGGAGTGCTTAACGGAAGAAAACAAAGTTTATTATTCTGTAATTCCGGATAAGAATTATTTTTTAGCGGAAGAGAGCGAACATTTAATGTACCAGTATGAAGAACTTGTATCCCAATTAAATCAGGAAATGAATCATGCAAAATATATTGATCTTTTTCCATCTTTAGAGATTGATGATTATTACAAGACAGATGCACATTGGAAACAGGAAAATCTTTTAGATGTTTCGCAAAAACTATTAAAGTCCATGGGGATTTTTACGACTTGTAAATATGAGAAAAAGAAAGTAAAAGATGATTTTTATGGTGTTTATGCAGGGCAGTCGGCATTGCCTGTGTCACCAGATCATATACAATATCTTGTCTCAAAGGAAATGAAAAATGTTCAAGTTTATGATATGCAGAATAATAAAATAATCCCTTTATATGACTTACGTAAAGCAAAAGGAAAAGACCCATATGAAATGTTTGTGGGAGGCGCACTTTCCCTTGTTCAAATTAAAAATCCAAGTGTGCGTACACAAAAAAGATTGGTGCTTTTTCGTGATTCTTTTGGAAGCAGCATTGCTCCTTTGTTACTTTCTGGGTATCAAGAAATTATATTGGTGGATATTCGATATTTATCTCCTTCGCAGTTAAAAAAATATATAGACTTTACGGATCAGGATATTTTATTTTTGTATAGCACTTACGTCCTAAATCACAGTGAAACGATAAAATAATAGAAGTATAAATAAAACCCCAAAATCTGGACATACTATAGGTAAGAAAACATACGGAGGTAGAGTCGGATGATGGGGGTTTTGATTGCCATTGTATCAGGAATTTTAATGAGTGTGCAGGGGGTATTTAATACAAAAGTAACAAGAACAGCAGGAATGTGGGTGAGCAATGGATGGGTACAGTTGTCTGCTTTTCTTGTATGTGTGTTTGCATGGATGATGACAGGAAGACAGCCGCTTGGCCAATTGATGCGTGTCCAACCAAGATATATGCTTCTAGGAGGTGTGATAGGAGCAGGCATCACCTGGACTGTTATAAAAAGCGTAGGAACATTAGGACCGGCAAAAGCAGTTATGCTTATTGTGATTGCACAATTACTTATGTCCTATGCGATTGAAATTTTTGGCATCTTTGAAGTAGAGAAAACACCGTTTTGTTGGAGAAAGATGATTGGGCTTTTAGTGGCACTTTTTGGAGTTGTTTTGTTTCAATGGGAGTAGCAGGCGTAAACTTGTAATAAAAATGTAACATAAATGTAAAATACACTATTGTATTTTAATTCGGAATTCGTTACAATAATAATATCCGTCATTGAGGGGAATGTCCTGCCAGGGAGGTATGGATACAATGAAGGAAATTGTAAGAAGAATATTGTTTATATCGCTTGTGAGCATCACACTTTTTGGTTGCCAAAAGAAAAAACCATTGGAAATTCAAGAAACAAAGGAAACAAAAGAAGATTCGGTACCAATGGAGGAAAGAAAAGAAACAAAAGAATCAACAAAAGTGTGTGTATATGTGTGCGGATCGGTGAATCGCCCCGGTGTCTATACATTAGAAGAAAAGGCTAGACTTTGTCAGGCAATAGAAGCAGCTGGAGGGGCCAAAGAGGATGCAGCGCAAGAAACTTTGAACCAGGCAAGAGAAGTGGTAGACGGAGAGCGAATCTATGTGCCTTCAACTATGGATTTGGAAAATGGGACCATTGCGTTGGATACAGGGGTGCAAAAACAAGATGATATGGATGGTAAGATTAATATTAATACAGCTGGAAAGGAAGAATTGATGACCTTACCAGGGATTGGACAATCTAAGGCAGAATTGATTCTCTCTTATAGGGAATCAAAAGGAAATTTTGAGAAGATTGAAGAACTTATGGAGATTGAAGGAATCAAAGAAGGCGTATTTAATAAAATAAAAGACAAAATAATAGTTGCCAAGTAGGTGCATAGGATGTAGTACTGGCAAAGTAAGGGTTAGCAGCATGAGTAAAAAGAAGATATTAGTAGTTGATGATGAAAAATTAATTGTAAAGGGAATTCGATTTAGTCTAGAACAAGATGATATGGAAGTCGATTGCGCATACGATGGAGAAGAAGCATTAGAGTATGCAAGAAATTGTGAATACGATTTAGTGCTACTAGATGTGATGCTTCCAAAAATGGATGGTTTTGAGGTATGTCAGCATATTCGTGAGTTTTCGGATATGCCAGTTGTTATGTTGACAGCGAAAAGTGAGGATATGGATAAGATTTTAGGATTAGAATATGGTGCAGATGATTATATTACAAAGCCATTTAATATTTTGGAAGTGAAAGCGCGTATTAAGGCAATTATGAGGCGAACATCAAAGCGGACGACTTCTACAGCAAGTAAAACCATTATAAAGGGCAACATGAAGATAGATTGTGAAGGAAGACGTGTATTTATTGGAGAAAAAGAAATCAACTTAACCGCAAAAGAATTTGAAGTCTTAGAACTTTTGGCGATGAATCCTAATAAAGTATATAGTCGAGAGAATCTTCTTAAATTAATCTGGGGAAAGGATAATCCAGGAGATGCAAGAACGGTGGATGTACACATCCGTAGGCTTCGTGAAAAGATAGAAGTTCGTCCAAGTGAACCAAAATACGTACATACAAAGTGGGGAGTTGGTTATTATTTCCAAGGATAAATTTCATTTCAAGATAGAATACAAATTTTTTAGAAGTCTTCGATTTTTTATTATCGCACTTGTTTTACTTGTTTCGACTATTCCGTGTATTATCGCATATAGAGGGATTATTAAAGCGTATGAAAAAAGGGCGGTATCGCTTAGAACTGCAGACATTCAAAGTCAATGTACAATTTTAAGCAATCAGCTAACGAGTTGCAACTATCTTTCGGACCAATCTTCCGAGGTGGTTAATGCAAATTTAACTCAGCTTGCTAATATATACAATGGTAGAGTAATGATCATAAATGATGATCTTCAAGTAGTAAAAGATACCTTTTCCATAGATGATGGAAAAACCATCGTTTCAGAAAATGTTATACAGTGCATGAAGGGGACAAGCACAAATTTTTATGATAAGGAAAATAAATACATAGAAGTTACATCGCCAATTATGGTAGGGGATTCTAAAAAGAGTTCTGGGGTGATACTAGCAAGTGTTTCCACGGACACCATTGAGGAAAGTTTAAGGATTCTTAACCAAAAGGGGAGTATGATTTTAGGACTGATTTTAATATTTCTGATTGTGTTAAGTCTTTTCATTGCCCAAATTGTTGTAAAACCATTTCAACGAATTAAAGCATATATCGACAATGTTGCTGAAGGTTATGAAGAAGGGGACATGCAGGTAGAGTCGTTTTCCGAAGCAGAAGAGATGTCTATGTCTATTCGAACGATGCTTGGAAGATTAAAACAGCTAAATGATTCTAGAGAGGAGTTCGTTTCCAACGTTTCTCATGAATTAAGAACACCTCTTACCTCTATGAAAGTTCTTGCAGATTCTCTTGTGGCTATGGGAGAGGCACCAGTAGAATTATACCAGGAATTTATGGAGGATATTGCAAAAGAAATTGATCGGGAAAATGAAATTATTTCAGATCTTTTGTCGCTTGTAAAAATGGATAGAAAAGCACCGGACTTGAATATTCAGTTGGTGAATATTAATGATCTGTTAGAATTAATATTAAAACGATTAAAGCCGATTGCGGAGAAGAAAAATATAGAAGTTGTATTAGAAAGTTTTCGCCCGGTTACAGCGGAGATTGATGAGGTGAAACTTACTTTGGCATTTTCTAATTTGGTAGAAAATGCCATTAAGTACAATAAACAAGATGGGTTTGTACATGTTTCATTAAATGCAGATCATAAATATTTTTATGTAAAAGTAGCAGATTCTGGTATTGGAATTCCAGAAGAAGATCAGGCAAGAATTTTTGAAAGATTTTATCGAGTAGACAAGTCCCATTCTAGAGAAATTGGGGGAACAGGACTTGGGCTTGCGATTACTAGAAGTGCCATTGTAATTCATAGAGGTTCGATCAAGGTATATAGTAATGAAGAGGAAGGAACTACTTTTACGGTCAGAATTCCTCTTGTCTATGTAATGTAAAGAAGGAGAATAGGGTGAGAAAATACAAAACACTTGCTATTTTAGTGGGAATTCTTTGTACAACTATGTTGCTGGCTTGTTCTAAACGAACAGATATTAAAGAAGATACTCCTTATATTTATGGGTTAAATGCAGAGCGAACAGGGCTGAAGAAAATCAGCTATGCCATTCTTGAAAAAGATTCATTACAGGCAGCAAATAAAATGTTAAAGGAAATGAGAACACCAGCTACAGATATTAGCTATACAAATGCAATTCCTAAAAAAGTTAAAGTTAATAAATGTGAGTTAGAAGGACAGATTTTACGTCTTGATTTTAGTAAAGAATATGAAAAAATCCCAAAATTAGAGGAAAAATTAGTCCGAGCAGCTGTTGTGCAGTCATTGGTGAAAATTGAAGGGATTAGTGCTCTTTGGATCACGGTGGATGGAAAAGATATTTTAAATGCTGATGGAAAAATTGCAGGCTATTTAAATGAAGATGATTATGTGCATAATACAGGGGAGTCTGTAAGTACATACCGCACAGAAACGCTTACCTTGTACTTCGCAGATGAAACTGGGGAAAAGTTGGTGCCGTGCGAATGTAGCGTTAAATATAATAGTAATACTCCAAAGGAAAAACTGATTGTAGAAAAACTATTAAAGGGTCCTAAAAAGGGTGAGGGAAATCCTACGTTAAATTCCGATACTGTTTTACTTGGTGTGACAACGAAGGATGGAATATGTTATGTAAATTTTGACGAACAATTTTTAAATGCACAAGTGGATGTGAAACCAGAAGTTACGATTTATTCGATTGTGAACTCACTTGTGGAAGGTACTGTGGCAAGCAAAGTTCAAATTACAGTAAATGGGGAAAAAAATGTGAAATATAAGCAGATGGTAGATCTTACTAATCCCTTCCAAAGAGAAAGTGAATGGATTATAGAAGGAGACGCATCATGAGAAAACGGCCACTTTGTTTTGTAGCGGTGGCGGTGATATTTATTCAGGTTTTGCTCGTAAAGGGACGCCTGATCGGATATGATCAGGCGTTTTCTTTTTTATCGGAAGACAAAATCTATGTGGCAGAGGTGACAGGGACTGTTTATAAAAAGGAACAAAAGTCCAAATCGCAGATTCTATATCTAAAAGATAGTCGTGTTATTCTAGATAATAAATCTATAGATCATTCTAAAGTTCAGGTTCGTATCGAACCAAATATTTCAATCAAAATAGGAAATAAAATAACATGTAGCGGAAAAGCAACAGGGTTTCAATCGGCAAGAAATCCTGGTAATTTTGATACAAAAAAATATTATGCAGCGAGAGGAATCTATATTCAGTTAAAGGCAGAACAAATCAAAATTTTAAATGCAAAACATTATCCAATGAGAGAAACTCTTTTTAGGCTACGTATGGCGTGGAAAACTTTACTTTTTGATCAATTAGGAGAGCAATATGGTAGTGTTATGGCAGCCATGCTCACGGGAGAAAAAAGTGAACTCGACGAAGAAACATCTAAATTGTATAAACAGATTGGAATCAGCCATATTCTTGCAATTTCAGGGTTACATATGTCATTTATTGGCCTTGGGGTTTATCGGCTTTTACGAAAGCTGGGAATATCATTTATAAATGCAGGAGTGGCAAGTTTTTTGTTTTTGGCAGCCTATACGGTTTTAACTGGATGTGGTGTTTCATCTATTCGGGCACTTTTTATGTTTTTCATTCGAATGGGTGCAGAAATAACAGGAAGAGATTATGACATGGCAACTGCAATGGGAGTTACTGCTGTTGGAATGTGTTTCAAAGAACCATTGTATCTTTTGGATGAAGGATTTCTTTTGTCATATATTGCATTGGCTGGGATTACCATTGTTGTTCCGAGTATGCTTGTTTGGGTCAACCCCCAAAAAAAAGCGACAAAAGCATTGATTGCAGGGCTTGCAATACAGATTAACTTACTTCCAGTTTTGCTTTATTTTTACTATGAATTTTCAACTTACGCAGTATTAATCAATTGTTTGGTTCTTCCGGGAATGGGTGCCGTTCTTGGAGCAGGAATGCTTGGTTCCTTTGTTGGAATTTTCTGGTGGAAAGGTGCAAACATAATATTTTATGTAGCCAAGTATATGTTAGTATGGTATGAAACGCTTGGAAAAGGAGTCTGTAAGTTGCCAGCGAGCGTTGTAATTACTGGGAAACCAATGTTTTTAGGTGTCTGCCTTTATTATCTTATCTTGTATGCGGTTTGCTACAGTGTCATACGAATGACGGATACAAAAAGAAAAATAAGAAAAGGACGAGTGGCTGTAATTTTTACACTCACACTTTCTAGTGTACTTTTTTTGTCTTGTATGTTACCAAAAAGAGAACAAGGAAAACTAATTGTTACGATGTTAGATGTAGGTCAAGGGGATGGAATCTATATAAGGACACCAGGTGGTCAAACAATGTTTGTGGACGGAGGAAGTAGTAATGTTACGAATGTAGGAGAAAAAAGAATTGGACCATTTTTAAAAAGTAAAGGTGTTAGAACACTTGATTACGTATTGATCTCTCATGGGGATGCGGATCATAAAAATGGAATAGAAGAATTATTGACAGATCAACAATGTGGAATTCGAATTGATACCTTGCTGTTACCACCCAAAAATGTATGGGATGAAGGGATTGAGAAGTTGGTATCTCTTGCAAAAGAAAATGATACTAAAGTACTAGAATTTAAGGAAGGTCAAACAATGGAAGATGAATTGTTTTGCATGGAGTGTCTTGCGCCTGGGAAAACATATGAAGGAAAGGCGGGAAATGAGGCTTCCATGGTTTTTGAGATTCGTTATCAAACGTTTCGGATGCTTTTTACAGGTGATTTAGAAGGGACAGGTGAAAGAAATTTAGAGGAGTCAGGAATGCTAAAGCGGTGTACGGTGTTAAAAGTAGCTCATCATGGTTCAAAAAATTCGACTTCTGAGAAGTTTATAAAAGAAGTAAAACCTTCGATTGCATTGATTTCGTCTGGGATTCATAATCGATATGGGCATCCAGATTGTGAAACACTACAACGATTAGAACAGCATGGCTGCTACATATTTCAGACACAGAAAAATGGAGCAATTACATTGAAAACAGATGGACAACATGTTCAAATATATGAAAATATAGAATAAAATGCTAGGAAATCTTTTGCAAAGCAACAAAGTTTCATATATAATGATTTATTATGAAAAGTTTAAAACAAGATATTAAAACAGGACAATTTAAGCAAGTATATCTTTTATACGGACAAGAAAGTTATCTGAAGAAGCAATATAAAAATATGTTCATAAAAGCCATGATCCCACCGGGTGATACAATGAATTATGCGTACTATGAAGGGAAGAACGTAAATATAGCAGAAGTGATTGATCTGGCAGAGACATTACCATTTTTTGCAGAACGTAGGCTGATTGTATTTGAAGATACAGGACTATTCAAGGCAAAAGGAGCAGAACTGGCGGATTATATAAAAGAACTTCCACAGACCACATATTTTATTTTTATCGAACAAGAGGTGGATCAAAGAAGTAAACTATTTAAAGCGGTAAAGGCCAAAGGACATATTACGGAATTAAAAGTTCAAGATGCTGCCACTTTAAAAAAATGGGTACTTGGAAAAATTATAAAAGAAAAGAAAAAGATTAGTGAAGCTACGATTGATTTCTTTTTGAATAAAGTAGGTACAGATATGGAAAAGATTGATACGGAACTAGAAAAATTATTTTCATATACCTATGAACGCGATGTGATTACAAACCAGGATATTGAAGATATATGTACGACACATATTTCTAATAATATTTTTGCTATGATAGATGCAGTTGCAAATAAAGAACACAGAAAAGCACTTGACTTGTATTATGAATTACTTGCTATGAAAGAGCCGCCAATGAAGATTTTAGCGCTTCTTGTGAAACAGTATCATATGCTTTATGTTACGAAAAGCATGGTCAAAAAAGGGTTT
>JARIEI010000080.1 GCA_029256845.1 Ruminococcus sp.
TCTATGTCTGAAGAACTGATTATATCGCAGTGTTCACCGACACTAGCTGGAATAAAAACTGGAAATATGTTTTTAACAGAGTTTCATTCAAAGGAACAATTGACAAAAGATATCCGAGACATGAATCACAGGTTAGGAAAAAAAGGAGTGCGTATTGTTCCCATTCATTTTCAAGCAAATAAGGTTCTTATCTACTTATATCGTCCTTCTTCCTTAAAAAAGGATTTGGAAAACATAGAAGCGTTTCAAATTTTGAAAGATATGGGATATTCGTGTTCAACACCGGAGCAATATTTAGGAAAATTAATTGCAAATTATGATAGCTGTAATGAAATTCCTCATGAAATAGGGCTGTTTTTGGGATACCCACCAGAGGATGTAAGAGGGTTTATTGAAAATCATGCACAAAATTATAAAATGGTAGGGACCTGGAAGGTATATGGTAATGCAGCAAAGGCACAACAGACTTTTGATAAATTTAAAAAATGTTCAAAGGCATATTATCAATACTGGAGCAAAGGACAGACAATTGAAAGATTAACGGTGGCAGTTTAAACAAATGAAAAAGGAGATATAAAATATGAAAAAAGTAGCAGTAGTGTACTGGAGTGGTACAGGAAATACAGAAATGATGGCAAATGCAATTGTAGATGGAGTAAAGGCGTCAGGCAATGAAGCGGAATTGTTTACACCAGACGCATTCCAAGGAACGATGGTAGCACAATACGATGCCATTATGTTTGGATGCCCAGCTATGGGAGGGGAAGAGTTAGAAGATGCGGAGTTTGCACCAATGTTTGATGATTGCAAAGAGTATCTTGAGAATAAACCAATCCTTCTATTTGGATCCTACGGATGGGGAGATGGAGAATGGATGAGAGAATGGGAGGAATCCTGCAAAGAACTAGGGGTAGAGTTGTTAGGAGACAGTGTTATATGTGAAAATACACCGGACGAAGATGCCCTTGAACAGTGTAAAAAAATAGGTGAAATGTTAGTATAGAAATGTTTAGCTCTGCATATTTGCAGAGCTAATTTTATGTAAAAATGTAAAAATTGCATGAGAAATATTGTTTCACAAATAATAATAAGGTATTATAATAAAGTAGAAACCTTAAAAATGAAAAGAAAGGTAGGAAAAGACATATATGAGAAAAAAATGGTATAAAATAATGGCAGCGTCATTGTCTGTTGTTTTGCTGTCAAGCCTGGTAGTAGGATGTGGAAATAAACAAAAAAAAGCGGAGTCAGAGTCTAAAGAAATTACAGTTATGATTCCAGAATGGGGAGCGCCAGATGATGAACTTCTAGATCAATTTAAAGAGGAGACAGGGATTGATGTCACTGTGAATGAAGTGAGTTGGGATGACATTCGAGACAAGATTGCAATTGCTGCATCTGGTGGATCAGCAGTGGCAGATGTTGTGGAAGTTGACTGGTCATGGGTAGGAGAATTTCATGCAGCAGATTGGTTAGAGCCACTTCAATTTGAAAAAGAAGAGATTGAAGATATGCCAACGATAGAGACATTTACAATTGATGGAGATATACTTGCAGTTCCTTATGCAAATGATTTTCGTCTATCGTACTATAATAAAGAGCAGTATAAAAAAGCTGGAATTGAAACAGAACCACAGACATGGGATGAAGTATTTGAGCAGGCGAAGTTGTTAAAAGAAAAAGGCGTTAGTGAATATCCATTTGCTATGGCACTTAATGCAGAAGAATCAGCAGCTACGACTCTTATGTGGTTGGCTTATACGATGAATGGAGTAGTCTTTAATGAAGATGGTACCTTAAATGAAGCATCCGTTTTATCAGCACTTGAGTATCAAGATAAATTAATTAAAGAAGGATTGATTGATCCAGCAGATAAAAGTTCATCTGGTATGGATGCATATCGCAGAATTCTTTCCGGAAATGCAGCGTTTTTAACAGGACCAACTTCTTTTGTAGCAAGAAGTAATGATAAAGAACAATGCAGTGTTGTAGGACAGATTCAACCAATCCTAGTGCCTGGAAAAGATGGAAAAGCGCAACATACGATGCCACTTCCAGAAGCAATTGGTGTTACGAAGTTCTCAAAGAACAAAGAAGCAGCAGAGACATTTGTAAAATGGTATACCTCTAAAGAGATTCAAAAAGAATTGTTTAAGCGTAATAGCACAATACCAACACACAATACAGTATTGAAGGAACTAATCGATTCGCAAGAAATGGTTCAAACAGGAGATATGTTAGAGGAAGCAAAGAGAATTGCATCCCCATTCCCAAATGGCGTTCCTTCCTATTATGCAGAGATGAGTCATGCCATTTATAATGCTGTAAATAAAATGGCAACAGGGGCACTTTCTCCAAAGGAAGCCTTTGATGAAATGAATAAAGTAGTAACAGAACTGGCAGGAAATAAATAATGAAAAAGGCGTTACCTTACATTTTACTTGCACCCATGATGGTAATCATGGGTGTACTGGTTTTTTATCCAGTAATAGCGACATTTTCATATAGCTTGAAAAAATGGAAACTAACGATGCCGGGGGATATAAGATTTATTTGGTTTGATAATTATCGTTCTGTTTTTAAGTCTTCGTCCTTTTGGTATAGTCTTCAAAATACAATTGTAATTTTATTGGTTGTAGTTGTTCTTACAACGATCATGGGAATGTTGTTGTCTATGTTTTTAAATGTAGAAACAAAAGTGTCTGGAGTAATGCTTGCAATAGCAGTGCTTCCGTGGGCATTACCACCATATGTGAATGGGGTTCTATGGAAATTTATTTTTCACCCGGGATATGGATTTTTAAATAAGCTTTTCATTTCCTTACATTTGATTACGCAACCAGTTGAGTGGCTTTCTTCTAGATGGCTTTTACTGCTTGCGGTTTCCTTAGTAGTCACATGGAGAAGTATTCCTTTTATGGCTCTTGTTTGTCTTGCGGGGAGAAAGGCGTTGCCAGAGAGTTTATACGAAGCTGCACGAATAGATGGGGCATCAAAAGCACAGATTTTTAGAAGGATTACGCTACCCCTAATTCTTCCGTTTGCAGGAATTGGAATTATGAGCACATCCATTACAGCAATCAATGTGTTTGATGAGATTGTTGCTCTATCAGGTATGAGTGACCTCGGAAAGAATATCGTACTAGAAAGTTACCTTACCACCTTTTCTTTTTTAGATTTTGGAAAAGGAAGTGCAATCACGTATTTAGTATTACTACTGGCAGCGATATTTGGTGTGTTCTATTTAAAAACATTAAATAAGGAGGTACAGTATTAATGAAAAAGAAGTATGGATACTGGATCTTCATGGTTTTTACATTGATTTGTATTATCGGACCATTTGTATGGGCATTTTTAATTTCTGTCACACCAGAATACGGGATGTTTTCTAAAACAGCAGGACTGATTCCGAGAGAAATTACGTGGGAGAATTATAAAGAATTACTGTTTCGTGGCAGTAGGCAAGGAAAATTATTTTTTACAGGAATTAAGAATTCGCTAAAAGCGGTTGTTGTCACACTTTCTATAGGTATGCCTGCGGCTATTCTGTCTGCGTATGCGTTGGCACGTATGGAATTTAAAGGAAGAAAACTAATTAAAAATTTACTGTTATTTACGATGGTAATTCCAGTAATGGCAACAATCATTCCGATTTATCACATTTTTATGGATTATGGGTTGCTGGATAATATCTTTTGGCTGAGTATGGTTTATGTTAGTTCTCTTCTTCCATCTGCGGTATGGTTAATTTCCAATTATTTTGCTACAATACCAAAGGAATTAGAAGAGGCAGCACTTGTGGATGGATGTGGTACGATGTCTGCATTTTTTAGAATTATTCTTCCTACATCAGTGCCTGTGATTATTTCAACTGTACTAATATTATTTTTGAATACATGGAGTCAATTTCAGATTCCACTGATACTTGCATCATCAAAATTGACAAAACCGATTGCTATTATTACATCAGAATTCATGACGAAGGATGCAGTTAAATATGGAATTACGGCGGCAGCTGGAATTTGTGCAGTTGTACCACCAATTATATTGGCCTTAGTTCTTAGAAAATTTTTAGTTTCAGGAATGACTGGTGGTGCAGTAAAAGAATAAAATGAAAAAGAACCTGTCAAGGCTCAACGGCCAAGAAGCCGTATGCTGACAGGTTCTTTTTTATATTTTAGAAGATGTTTAAAGATCACAATGCAAGAAATCAATGCTGTTCCAAGTACAATGGAAGATTTGGACGTGGTAAGAATACTTGCAAATAGAAAACAAGCATAGGTTGCGATACTGCGATGTAAATGTGGTCCAATTACAATAATGAAAGAAAAAAGAAGATAAAAGATAGCAAGTAGGATCACCGGATATAAATTTGGGAATAGTCCCAAAAGGCAACCGAAGGAAACGGCAATCGCTTTTCCACCATTTGTAAAATGAAAAATTGGAAAGGCATGTCCAAAGACTGGGGCGGCAAGAACTAAGCCATAGAGCATACTATTTGCGTCGATATATTTGGAAGAGAGATATACAGGAACAAATCCTTTTAGAACATCTAAAAAAATGCAAACAAATCCAATTTTCCAACCGGCATATTTAAAAGCGTTAAATGCTCCGGGATTTTGATCAGTGCTTAATTTAACGGGATCAATGTGACAAAAATATTTAGGAATCCAATAAGCATATAAGATACTTCCAGATAAGTATCCCAAAAGAATAAAACAACCATAAGAAAATAAGTTAATCATGGGGCACACTCCTTAAATTGGAAAAACTAATCCTGCGTAATAATTTATAGGTGTGATCAGCGGCATCTTTTGGGATTTCTCTTTCTTGTGCAGTTCGCATATTACTTTTCGCATTTTCATTGCGTAATAACGTTTGGCTTGCTTTTATTTGATTATAAAATTTTGAAGAAGCAATAGAGAGGCCACGTGTAGCAAAGAATTCAAGATTTTTTGTCTCGCACCCAGGAATAGGCGAGGTATGAATAATTGGAATCCCTTTTACTGCAGCTTCAGTTGTGGTAAGTCCTCCTGGTTTAGTAAAAAGAACATCGCTAGCATCCATATAGGAAGCAATATGCTCCGTGTAACCTAAAATTCGCACATTGGAGAATTTTCCAAATTCTTTCATTAATATATGGTACAATTTTTTGTTGTTACCGCAGATCACAATGATATATTCGTTTTCTTTTATTTTATGAAGTAGTTTTGCAACAAAAAGTTGGATTTTTCCAAATCCCATACTTCCGCTCATGATTAAATAGACATGTGAATGCTCTGGAATAGAACAGATCTTCTTGGCCTCTTCTTGGATGCGAGGTTGAGAAAATGCCTGACGAACTGGAATACCGTAAGCTTTTAGCTTATGAATGGAAATGCCTTTTTGGGCAAATTCGTCTTTTAGATCTTTGTGTGGAATAATATAGTAATCACAATTGGTTTCTTCCCAGAACGGAATGCATGTGTAATCGGTAGCAACGGCAACCACTTTTTGTTTTAGCATATTTTTCGATTTTAAATAGGTGAGAGTCTCTGCTGGAAAAAGATGGGTCGTTACAATTACATCATAGGGATGTTCGTCAAGGTATTTTTTTAATCTCTTGCCTAAAAGTGCGTTAGCAAAATAGACAGGGGACTTCCTTTTTGAAGAACTGATCTTGTCTCCAATCTTATATAAAAAGTGAAAGAAACGAGGGGCATGCTTTACAACAGACACATAACTGCCACCAACCATTTTGGATGTTCGTTTTCCTTTTAAAAGCATAAGGTCGAGAAGCTCTGCCTCATCTCCGTGCAAACGGATGCATTCTACGAGTGCTTTGGCAGCGGAGTTATGCCCTTCTCCTGTATTACAAGATAATATTAAAACTTTCATAAAACTCCTTTTGATAGTGATCGATAAAATAAATAGTTTAATGTTAGTTAAAGTTTAACAGACCATGATATCTTTGGCAAGGTGTGAAAATAAGATTAAATGGAAGTAATAGTGCAAAATAACGGAAAAACATAAAAAAGACTTGACATAATTGTACAAATCATATATATAATAGTATAACATAAGACGTCGAGTAAGTAGAGGGTTACTCGAGAACGTGGGTATTAGGAGGAAAAAGGTATGAAAAATGAAAATGTAAGTGTGGAGAACATTTACAATCTTGATGGAAGAGTTCCGCTCGGAAAAGCAATTCCATTTGGAGTACAACATATATTGGCTATGTTTGTTGCCAATATCGCTCCAATCATCATTGTAGCAGGGGCCTCAGGGTTGTCAGGAAAAGAACTAGCTATGTTACTTCAGAACTGTATGTTTGTTGCTGGAATTGGAACGATGATCCAACTCTATCCTGTTTGGAAGATTGGGGCAAGACTTCCAATTGTAATGGGAGTTAGTTTTACATTTGTATCTATTTTATGTTTTGTTGGTGCATCGTACGGATATAATACCGTTATTGGCGCTGTTATCATTGGTGGTATCATAGAAGGTACACTGGGGATTTTTGCAAAATATTGGAGAAAAATTATCTCTCCAGTCGTTGCCGCTTGTGTTGTAACAACAATTGGTTTTTCTTTGTTAAATGTAGGAGCAAATTCCTTTGGTGGAGGTGTAGGAGCCAAAGACTTTGGTAGTGCAAAGAATCTGTTAGTTGGTACATTTACATTAGTTTGTTGTCTCCTTTTTAATATTTTAGCAAAATCATTTTGGAAACAACTATCAGTTTTGTTCGGTTTAGTTATGGGGTACATATTATCCATTTTCATGGGAATGGTAGATTTTTCCGGATTATTGGAGGGGGGAATTGTTTCCTTACCAAAGATACTTCCATTTGTTCCAGAATTTAATATTAGTGCGATTATAGCGGTTACAGTTATTTTCCTCGTTTCTGCTACAGAAACTATTGGGGATACATCTGCTATGGTTGTTTCTGGATTGGACCGAGATATCACAGAGAAGGAAATATCTGGATCTTTGGCATGTGATGGTTATATGAGTAGTGTATCTGCATTATTTGGATGCCTGCCAATTACTTCTTTTAGTCAAAATGTTGGACTAATCGCAATGACAAAAGTAGTCAATCGTTTCACCATTATGACAGGTGCTGTTTGTATGTTGCTTTGTGGTTTGTTCCCACCACTTGGAGCATTTTTCTCTACACTCCCAGAGTGTGTACTTGGTGGTTGTACCATTATGATGTTTGGATCAATCGTAGTTTCTGGTATCCAGATGATGATTCGATGCAAGTTGGATCAAAGAAATACAACAATTATTGCATTGTCTCTTGGAATTGGAATTGGATTTACACAAGTTCCAGAGATCTTTAACATCTTCCCACAGATGGTTCAAGAAGTACTTGCTACAAACTGCGTTGCAGTAGTATTTATTGTTGCAGTACTGCTCAATTTATTACTTCCAAAGAGTATGGAAATAGGTAAGATCAAAGCAAAAGAAGAGAAATAAAAGCAGGCAATAAAATGGCCAAGTTCGATATTGAACTTGGCCATTTATTATGGGATTTATTGGAAGTCGATGACATCAATCCATTTAAGGAGAAATTCTTTTTCTTCTTTAATTCCTTTTGTTAATTGCACAGCAGCAATAATTGGAAGCCAGGATTGTACGTATTGCTTTGCAGTATCACTCTTTTTGCAAAACAAATCCATGTATAAATCAGCGACTTTTTGATTTTTTAAAGCAAATTTAAGATAGGTAGATGCGGCTTCGGCACTTGCATTTCCAATGGTTGCATGTGCCCAGTCGATGATTGTCATTTCACCGTCTTTGTCTACAATTATATTTTCAGGAGTAAAGTCTCCATGACAAAGTTTTGTGTGCGTTGGCATAGCATTTAATCTTGTGCACAGTTCGTACCGAGTTGTTGCATCAATTTCCTCTTTTAGACTATTAATTTTTCTAGTGAATTTATCTTTTTGTAGTGTAAGTCTTGGAGCTTTTCTTGCATGCATGGAAAGTTGAAGATCAACAAATTGTTCGAGATAATCTGTTAGTTTATCTGGATGTTTTGCCATTTGGGTCTCTAAGGTTTCGCCTTCTACATAGCGAATTGATAAAGCCCACCCTTCTTCAATCTTACTTACTTCAAGAACTTCTGGAATAGAAAGTCCACTTTCTTCTACACGAGCATGGCACAGCGCTTCGTTAAATACGTTGGCCTTTCCGTGCTCTTTTCGAAATACTTTGACGATTCGATCGCCATCTTTGTAAACTGTTTTATAGGGACGAGTTACAATTTTGTTTTCTTCAGATAAATTCATAGTACATACCTTCCTTTCGTTTACTTTGCTTCTTTTGAATCTTTGCCGTAGTAGGCTTTTAAATAGAGTTCCTTTAATTCAGACATCAATGGATAACGTGGGTTTGCACCAGTACACTGATCGTTAAATGCCTGTTCAACCATATCATCCAATGTTTCTAAGAAATAGTCCTCATCTACATTATAATCCTTTATGGTTGGTTTGATCTCTATTTCTTTCTTTAAATTTTCAAGTTTTTCCAAAAGTTTTTCAAATACTTCTTGGTCGTTCTTTCCAGTTAAACCTACAAAACGGCCAATTTCAGCATAACGAGCAAGGGTATGAGGGTATTGATATTGTGGGAAGGTTCCCATCTTTGTTGGGACTTCGGCACTGTTGTAACGCATAACATCTGTAAGAACAAGTGCATTGGCAATTCCATGAGGAATGTGGTGGAATGCTCCTAGTTTGTGTGCCATAGAGTGATTTACACCAAGGAACGCATTAGCGAAGGCCATACCAGCCATGCAAGAAGCGTTCGCCATATGATCTCTTGCTTCTACATCGGTTCCATCTTTATATGCACGTGGAAGATAATCGAAAACAAGTTTAATTGCTTTTAATGCCAAGCTATCTGTGTAATCAGAAGCCATTACAGATACATATGCTTCAATTGCATGAGTCATAACATCAATACCTGACGCACAAGTAAGCCCTTTTGGTGCACTCATCATATTGTCTGTATCAACAATTGCCATATTTGGCATAAGTTCATAGTCGGCAAGAGGCCATTTTACTCCAGTGTCCTGATCTGTGATGATAGCAAATGGTGTCACTTCAGATCCAGTACCAGAAGAGGTTGGAATTGCAACGAAATATGCTTTTTTACCCATTTTAGGGAACTGATAAATACGTTTTCTAATGTCCATAAAGTCCATAGACATATCTTCGAAATCAACGTCTGGATTTTCGTAAAGTACCCACATGATTTTTCCAGCATCCATAGCAGAACCACCACCAAGAGCGATGATACAATCTGGTTCAAAAGCACGCATAGCAGCAGCACCAGCACGAGCGGAAGCCAAAGAAGGATCTGGTTCTACATCAGAGAAGCAAGTGTGGATGATACCCATTTGATCTAATTTATCTTCAATGCCTTTTGTATATCCATTTTTATAAAGGAAAGAGTCTGTAACAATAAAGCAACGTTTTTTGTTCATAATCGTTCCAAGTTCATCCAAAGCAACAGGGGTACATCCTTTTTTGAAGTAAACTTTTTCAGGGGTTCTCATCCAGAGCATATTTTCTCTCCTTTCAGCAACTGTCTTAATATTGATCAAATGTTTTACACCAACATTTTCGGAAACAGAGTTTCCACCCCATGATCCACAACCAAGTGTAAGAGAAGGAGTCAGTTTGAAGTTATAAAGATCCCCGATTCCACCTTGAGAAGATGGAGTGTTGATTAGAATACGACATGTTTTCATGGCATTTGCATGTTTTTCCATTTTTTCTTTTTCAGAAGTATTAATATATAAGGAAGAAGTATGTCCATATCCACCGTCTGCTACAAGTTGCTCTGCTTTTGCAAGCGCTTCGTCAAAGTTTTTGGCATGATACATAGCAAGTACAGGAGAAAGTTTTTCGTGCGCAAATTCTTCACTAATATCTACAGAATCCACTTCTCCAATTAAGATTTTGGTTTCTTCTGGAACAGTTACATTTGCCATAGCAGCGATAGTAGCAGCTTTTTGTCCAACTATTTTTGCGTTTAAAGCACCATTGATCAAGATTGTTTTTCTTACTCGATCTAGTTCGTCTGCTTTCAAGAAATAACATCCACGATATGCAAATTCTTTTTTTACTTTGTCGTAAACAGAATCAAGAACGGTAACAGATTGTTCCGATGCACAGATCATTCCGTTATCAAATGTTTTGGAATGAATGATTGAATTTACAGCAAGACGGATGTCAGCGGTATCATCAATAATAACAGGTGTATTTCCGGCGCCAACTCCTAAAGCAGGTTTTCCAGAAGAGTAGGCAGCCTTTACCATACCAGGTCCTCCAGTTGCAAGAATAATATCTGCTTCAGCCATTACAATGTTTGTTAATTCCAAGCTTGGAGTATCGATCCATCCAATAATTCCTTCAGGAGCGCCAGCTTTAACAGCGGCATCAAGTACAACTTTTGCAGCAGCAATCGTACAATTCTTTGCACGTGGGTGTGGGCTTATGATGATTGCATTTCTTGTTTTCAATGCAATCAAAGTTTTAAAAATAGCAGTTGAAGTTGGATTTGTAGTTGGAATAACAGCAGCTACAAGACCAATTGGTTCTGCAATCTTTTTGATGCCGTAAACAGGATCTTCTTCGATTACACCACATGTTTTTGTGTTACGGTAAGCATTGTAAATATATTCAGAAGCATAGTGATTTTTAATTACTTTGTCTTCTACAATTCCCATTCCTGTTTCTTCTACTGCCATTTTTGCAAGTGGAATACGCATTTTATCTGCTGCAGTAGCAGCTGCTTTAAAAATTTTATCTATTTGTTCTTGAGAGTATGTTGAAAAAAGCTTCTGTACTTTTTTCATTTCTTCTATTTTTGTCAGTAATGTTTCAGCAGTATCTACTGTTAAATTCATTTTTTTTGCCATTTTACATCCTCCTAATAAAATAACCTTATTTGTTGAGTGGTTTTACAAGTAGAAACGTTTCAAAAAGTATGTTAATTTAATAACAAACCTTACGAACCCCATTATACTTGATTGATAAACATTTGTCAATCAAAAGTTGATAAAAAAATAACAAAGTATTTTTTGGTTGTCGCATAAATCAGATTCTTTTCGCAAATACTATTTCCAATCATGGAAAGAAAAGCAAATGGAGGAAAGTATAGATATGAAAGCAACAGGAATTGTTAGAAGGATTGATGATTTAGGAAGGGTAGTAATTCCAAAGGAAATTCGAAGAACCATGCGGATTCGAGAAGGAGATCCACTAGAAATTTTTACAGATCGAGAAGGGGAAGTGATTTTAAAGAAATATTCTCCAATTGGAGAACTTGGCATGTTTGCAAAACAATATGCGGAAAGTCTTTCTGAAACATTATCTTGTACCGTGTGTATTACAGATACGGATGTCGTGATTGCGGTTTCGGGGAGTGGAAAAAAAGGATTAGCTGAAAAGTATGTGACACCGGAATTAGAAAAAGCTATTCAAGGAAGAGAACAAATCTTAGCGATGAGCGATCGAACTACTTTTACAAAAGTTGTTCCAGAGATGGAAGAATTTACAGAACAAGTTATCTGCCCAATTATTTGTGCTGGAGATGCGATTGGAGCTGTTGTGTTATTAACTAAAAATAATAAACAAAGTTTTGGAGAAGTGGAGATGAAAGTGGCAAGATCTGCGGCAGCTTTTTTAGGAAAACAAATGGAGCAGTAATTAGATGCATGTTTATTCATTATGAAAGATGTGGATAAGCATGCATATTATTAGAAAAAGAATCATATGGTGTAGAAAAAAGAGGAGGAAGCATGTTATGGAAAAAGGTCGAAGAGTGTATGGCGGTCCGGTAGAAAAGCTATTGTGGATGGTGAAGGCATTGCTTTGTTCTTATGGTGTAACCGGGATTTTATTGTGTCTGATTTCATTTGTACTATATAAATGGAACGTGGATGAGACAAAGATCATGGTAGGAATTATGTCTGTCTACATATTATCTACATTTGTTGGTGGAATTCTTATTGGAAAGTTTGCAAAAAAAAGACGATTTATGTGGGGGTTCCTCGTAGGGGTTTGCTATTTTGCACTTCTTCTTTTTGTGTCATACGGAGTTTATCATTCCCTTCAAAATGGCGGAGCAAACGTATTAACTGTTTTTTTGTTATGTGTGGTGGGCGGAACCCTGGGCGGTATGTTGTCGTGAAAAACAGGAATGTAAAAAAATACTTTCAAAATAGGTAACAGTATGATATAATACAACGAAGAATACAATGCTTAAAGCAAGACGATAGGAGGAAAGAACATGAAACATATCAAAACATTGAATAAACAAACATTAAACAATACAATGAAAAAAGGTGGATGTGGTGAATGTCAGACATCATGCCAGTCTGCATGTAAGACTTCTTGTACAGTAGGAAATCAGACATGTGAAAATGAAAACAGAAAATAATACAGATTGTATTATGAAGGTAGTAAGGCAGCGACTTCGGCCGCTGCCTTACGCTTGTTACAGAAAAAATAGTGCTTTGTGAATTTAATTTTGAATGAAAGAGAGGGTACCTGTTGTGATACATCAGTACCAAAATAATGGTTATAATATTGTTCTTGATGTGAACAGTGGTTCTGTTCATGTTGTAGATCAGATCGCATATGACGTGATTGCATGTATGGAAGCGATGAATCCGTTCCATACAAAAGAGACACTTTTAGCGAAAGAAACATACGAATATCTTTGCGAAAAATTAAAAGATACTTATACAGAACAAGATTTAAAAGATGTTCTTGAAGCTGTTGCAGAGTTGACAGCGGATGGTCAACTTTTTGCAAAAGATATTTATGAAGATTACATAGATGTGGTGAAGCAAAGAAAGACAGTTGTGAAGGCTCTTTGTTTGCATATTGCCCATGATTGTAATCTCGCTTGCAAATATTGTTTCGCAGAAGAAGGAGAGTATCATGGAAGAAGGGCGCTTATGTCCTATGAAGTAGGGAAAAAAGCGTTGGATTTCTTGATTGAGCACTCAGGAAATAGAAGAAACTTAGAAGTGGATTTCTTTGGTGGAGAACCGCTTATGAACTGGCAGGTAGTAAAGGATTTGGTTGCATATGGTCGTGAACAAGAAAAGATTCATGACAAGCATTTCCGTTTTACGCTTACAACAAATGGGGTTCTTTTAAATGATGAAATTCAAGAATTTGTGAATAAAGAGATGGACAATGTTGTTCTTAGTATGGATGGAAGAAAAGAAGTACATGATCGTATGCGTCCATTTAGAAATGGAAAAGGAAGTTACGATTTAATTGTACCAAAATTCCAAAAGTTGGCAGATAGTCGTAACCAAGAGCGTTACTATATAAGAGGAACATTTACAAGGGATAACCTTGATTTTTCAAATGACATTCTTCATTATGCAGATCTTGGATTCAAACAGATTTCTATTGAACCGGTTGTTGGAGATGATACCGATCCATATGCCATTAGAGAATGTGATCTTCCACAGATTATGAGTGAGTATGATAAACTTGCAAAAATTATGGTTGATCGTCAGCGAGAAGGTAGAGGATTTACATTTTTCCATTTCATGCTCGATTTAGAAGGAGGTCCATGTCTTTCTAAAAGATTATCAGGGTGTGGTTCTGGTACAGAGTATTTAGCAGTTACACCATGGGGAGATCTTTATCCATGTCACCAGTTTGTAGGTGATGAAAAATTTATTATGGGGAATGTGTTTGATGGAATTACAAACCCAGGAATTGCAGATGAGTTTAGAGGATGTAATGTTTACACAAAAGATAAATGTAAAAACTGCTTTGCGAAATTTTATTGTAGCGGTGGTTGTATGGCGAACTCCTATAAATTCCATAATACCATCTTTGATTCTTATGACATCAGCTGTGAGATGGAACGTAAACGTGTGGAATGTGCGATTATGATTAAAGCAGCATTAGCAGAAGAAGAAAGGGATGAGGATCATGAAGAAAAATAAAGGAATTCTCAGTCTGATTGCAACAGTTGTTGTAGTGGCAATTTTAGGATTTACTACCATTGTTGGATTTGGACCGACAGGCACAGGAGCTGCAAAAAATATCAATCTTGGCTTGGATCTTGAAGGTGGAGTTAGTATTACGTATCAGGTAAAAGGAAAAACTCCATCTCAAAGCGATATGGATGATACGAAATACAAATTGCAGCGCCGTGTAGAACAATATAGTACAGAAGCAACGGTTTATCAGGAAGGGGATAATCGATTAAGTATTGAGATCCCTGGAGTGAAAGATGCAAACAAAATTTTAGATGAGTTGGGTCAACCAGGTTCTTTGTTTTTTATAGCAGAAAAAGGAAAAGATGGTACTCCAAACTATACGATGCAAGCCGACGGAAAATACGCGCTCACAAAATCAATTGAAGAGCTAAAAGAGGCTAACTCTATTGTATTGACTGGAACAGATGTGAAGAATGCGCAAGCTGGAGCATTTGAAGGCAAGATGAAAAATACGGAGTATGCAGTGTCTTTGACGTTGAACAAAGAGGGAGCAAAGAAATTTGCGGAAGCTACTAAAAAAGCAGCCGGAAAAGAAACCATTGGAATTTACTATGATGGAGAATTCATCAGCGTACCTATGGTACAAAGTGAAATTGCCAATGGAGAGGCACAAATCACAGGTATGGAAAGTTTTGAAACAGCAGAAAAGCTTGCTTCTACAATTCGTATTGGTGGTTTAAGCGTAGAATTAGAAGAACTTCGTTCCAATGTAGTAGGAGCACAGTTAGGACAACAGGCGATTACAACAAGTTTAAAAGCGGGAGCAATTGGACTTGCGATCATTTTTGTGTTTATGTGTGCAGTGTATTTACTTCCAGGATTGGCATCTAGCATCGCACTTGTCATTTATACGGGTCTTATTCTTGTTCTTTTGAATGCATTTGATGTTACATTGACACTTCCAGGAATTGCCGGAATTATTCTTGGCATTGGTATGGCAGTTGATGCCAATGTAATTATTTTTGCCAGAGTTGGAGAAGAATTGTCTGCTGGTAAAAGTGTAAAAGCAGCTTTGACAACGGGATTTGACAAGGCAAAATCAGCTATTCTTGATGGAAATATTACGACATTGATTGCAGCGGCTGTTCTTTGGATGAAGGGCAGTGGTACCGTAAAAGGATTTGCACAGACATTAGCACTTGGTATTGTTGTGTCCATGTTTACTGCTTTGGTTGTTACACGAATCATTGTGTTTGCATTCTATGCAGTAGGACTTCAAAATGCAAAACTGTATGGACGTAAGAGTAAAGAGCGCAAACCAATTGATTTTCTTGGAAAAAGAAAAATCTTTTATGCAATTTCAGGAGTATTGATCATTGCAGGCTTTATCTTCATGGGAGTAAATGCAGGACAAGGAAAAGGAATTCTCAACTACAGCCTTGAGTTTAAAGGTGGTACTGCAACAAATGTAACATTTGAAAAAGAATATTCCTTAGAAGAAATCGACAAAGAAATTGTTCCTACTATTGAAGATGTAACAGGCGATAAAAATGTTCAAGTCCAAAAAGTAGAGGGAACAAAACAGGTTATCTTTAAAACACAGGTTCTTGATCTTGCACAGCGTGAAGCATTTAGTAATGTAATGAATGAAAAATTCCATGTGGATGAAAATAACATCGCTACAGAAAATATTAGTTCTACCGTAAGTTCTGAAATGCGTCAGGATGCGATGATCGCAGTGCTTATTGCGACAGTATGTATGTTGTTATATATTTGGTTCCGATTTAAAGATATTCGATTTGCTACTAGCGCAGTGGTTGCTCTTCTTCACGATGTTCTTGTTGTTTTAACATTCTATGTGATTGCAAGAGTATCCGTAGGAAATACCTTTATTGCGTGTATGCTTACGATTGTAGGATATTCGATCAATGCAACGATTGTAATTTTTGACCGTATTCGTGAAGAGTTAAAAACGAAAAAACGTGGACAAGATCTTGAACTTATTGTAAATAAGAGTATTACAATGACTTTGACACGTAGTGTGTATACATCATTGACTACTTTTGTTATGGTAGCTGTATTGTATATTATGGGTGTAAGCTCAATTAAAGAATTTGCACTTCCACTTATGGTAGGTATTATTTGTGGAGCTTACTCTTCTGTATGTGTAACAGGTGCCTTGTGGTATGATATGAAAAAACATTTTGCGAAAAAAGCGTAAATGTTAAAAATGGACCACCATGCGAAATTTTGCATGGTGGTTTTTTATACAACTACCTTAAAATATTAGTAATTCTTCTAAATATATATTATTAGAACAAATAAACAATAGTTTATAATGAAAAGAGACGTTTTTTTGCAATCTGACGATAAAATCTAACAAAAAGAGACAAATGTCCTATTCAAAAAAGGACATTTGTGCTATATTTTAATTAAATGATTGATACAATCAAAAAAAGGAGGAGACACCACAATGAAAAAAAGAATAATTGCGATGTTAGTAGCAGGAGTGATGGCATTATCACTTGTTGCTTGTGGAGACAAAGCAGATAACAGCAAAAAAGACAATGCTGGAAAAGAAGAACACATGAAAGTAGCAATGGTTACAGATTCAGGAGATATTACAGACCAGAGCTTTAACCAGACAACATACGAAGCAGCAAAAGAATGGGCAGATGAAAATGATGTAGAATTTACATACTACAAACCAGAAAATGACTCTGACGAAGCAAGAGCTGCAAGTATTGATCAGGCAGTAGCAGATAAAGCAAGTGTAGTAATCTTACCAGGATACCTTTTCGCAAAAGCAATTGAAGAGCAAGCACCTGTATATTCTGATATTAAATTTATTGCAATGGATCTTGCAACAGATGCAGAACTTCCAGAGAATGTTTACTGTGCAACATATGCAGAAGAACTTTCTGGATACATGGCAGGTGTAATGGCAGTAAAATCTGGATATAGACACTTAGGATTCTTAGGTGGAATGTCAGTTCCAGCCGTTTCTCGTTTCGGATACGGATATGTTCAAGGAATCAACGATGCAGCAAAAGAACTTGGTGTTGTAAAAGATGTAAAAGTTGAATATGTATGTGGTGGACAGTTCTTTGGTGATGCTGACATTACAGCTTACATGGATACATGGTATGGAACAAAAGGTGTAGAAGTTGTATTTGCATGTGGTGGTGGTATCTTCACATCTGCAGCAGAAGCAGCAGCTAAGACAGAAAACGGTAAAGTAATCGGTGTTGACGTTGATCAATCTCCAATTATTGACAAATACAAAGACAAACTTACACTTACATCAGCTACAAAAGGTTTGAAAGTTACAGTTAAAAACTTACTTACAGCAATCAAAGATGGTAACTGGAGTGACTACTCAGGAAAATCTGAGAACTTAGGTCTTGTTTCTGAAAATGTAGATGAAAACTTCGTTGGACTTCCAATGGAAGCTACACAGTGGAGTGACAACTTTACAAAAGATAACTATGCAGCACTCGTAAAAGATATGGTTGATGGAAAAATTAAAGTATCTAACGACATTACAGCAATGCCAAAAGTAGACGTACAAGTTGAAGATTATGGTAGTATTAAATAAATAATTGCTTAATGAAGATAAGGCAGTAGGTGTTTCGCCTGCTGCCTTTTTAAATGAATTGGAAACTGTAGAGTTGGATAAAATGAAATGAAGACGATAAAAATGAGAGGAGAAGTGTAAAGTATGGAAAATTATGCAGTAGAGATGTTAAACATTACAAAGCGTTTCCCAGGTATTATTGCCAATGATAATATCACTTTACAACTAAAAAAGGGTGAGATTCATGCACTTCTAGGAGAAAATGGTGCAGGAAAATCCACTTTGATGAGTGTCCTTTTTGGATTGTATCAAGCCGAAGAAGGAGAAATTCGAAAAGACGGAAAAAAAGTAGAAATCAATAATCCAAACGATGCAAATGAGTTGGGAATCGGTATGGTTCATCAGCATTTTAAGTTAGTAGAATGTTTTAGCGTTTTGGATAACATTATCCTTGGTGTAGAGACAACAAAGCACGGATTTTTACAAAAAGCAGAGGCTAGAAAAAAAGTGTTAGGGCTTTCTGAAAAATACGGACTCGCCGTAAATCCAGACGCTCTAATCGAAGACATTACAGTAGGTATGCAGCAGAGAACAGAGATCTTAAAAATGCTTTATAGAGATAATGAAATCTTGATTTTTGATGAGCCAACGGCTGTGTTGACACCGCAGGAAATTCAGGAATTGATGCAAATCATGAAGAATCTCGCAGCAGAAGGAAAGAGTATTTTATTTATTACACATAAACTTTCAGAAATTATGCAAGTAGCAGATCGGTGTAGTGTTCTTAGAAAAGGAAAGTACATTGGAACAGTTGATGTAAAGGATACAACTCCAGAAAAACTTTCAGCTATGATGGTTGGACGTGACGTTAATTTTATTGTTGATAAAAAACCAGTAGAATTAGGGGATGTCGTACTGGAAGTAAAAAATATGACAGTTGCATCGAAACACCATAAAAATAATGCGGTAAACAATGTATCTTTAAACGTAAGAAGAGGAGAGATTGTCTGTATTGCCGGAATTGATGGAAATGGTCAGACAGAGTTTGTACATGGACTTACAGGACTGGAACCATTAAAAGAAGGAACAATCATTATGAATGGAAAAGATATTACACATGAGTCCATTCGAAAAAGAATCTTAGATGGAATGAGTCACATTCCAGAAGATCGACATAAACATGGTTTGGTACTGGATTACTCATTGGAAGATAATCTTGTACTTCAAAGATATTTTGAACCAGAATTTACAAATAAAGCAGGATTTTTAAAGAGAAAAGCAATTCGTGCATACGCAGATCGTTTGATTGAGCAGTATGATGTACGTTCTGGACAAGGTCCGATCACAAAAACACGTGCAATGTCTGGTGGAAATCAGCAAAAAGCGATTATTGCGCGTGAAATTGATAAAAATCCAGAACTTCTTGTTGCTGTACAACCAACACGAGGATTGGATGTTGGAGCAATCGAATACATTCACAAACAAATTGTAGCGCAAAGAGATGCAGGAAAAGGTGTTCTTCTTGTAAGTTTGGAATTGGATGAAGTTATGAATGTTTCAGATCGTATTTTGGTAATGTACGAAGGAGAAATCGTAGGTGAGTTTGATCCAAAGAAAGTTACAGTGGAAGAACTTGGATTGTATATGGCAGGTTCAAAGAGAAAGGAGGAAAAGGCAGATGAATAAACAACCAAAGAAAAAAGAAAGCATTTTAAGAAACAGTATGTTTCAGACGATCATCGCGTCTTTAATCTGTATTGTACTTGGCCTTTTTGTTGGTTATATTGTACTTTTGATTATTAATCCTGCAGGAGCATGGGAAGCGATCATCGCAATTTTGAAAAATTATTTCTACTATCCAACAGCAGCAGTTACTGCAAAATATTTAGGATCAACACTTGTAAAAGCATCCACATTGTTAATGTGTTCCCTTTCTGTATTATTTGCATATAAGGTCGGATTATTTAACATTGGGGTTGCAGGACAGTATGTAGTTGGTGCAGGTATGAGTATTTATTGTGCCGTAGCCTTAAAACTTCCTTGGTACCTTTGCTTTGTTGTAGCAGTATTAGCTGCAGCATTGGTAGGTGGACTTTCTGGTGTATTAAAAGCGTATTTTAATGTAAATGAAGTTATTTCAAGCATTATGTTAAACTGGATTGGCCTTTACAGCGTAAATGTATTACTTTCTACAGTAAAACAGGAGACTTCTCCGTACACGATTCCAATTGAAACCGTAAACAAAAAAGGACTTCTTCCACATGCAGGATTGCATACGTTATTTTCGAATAACCAGTTTGTTACTATTGGACTTATTTTGTCCGTTGTTATGGCTGTTTTCGTTTGGGTTCTTCTTGAAAAAACAAAATTTGGTTATGAACTAAAAGCTACAGGTATGAACAAACATGCAGCAAAATATTGTGGTATGAAAGAAAAGAGAAATATCATTGTTACAATGCTGATTTCAGGCGGACTTGCAGGCTTTGGTTCTGCAATCTTCTACTTGACAGGTATTGAACAGTGGATGGTTCAGCAGACAACAATTCCGGGAATGGGATTCAATGGAATCGCAGCAGCATTCCTAGGCGGCTTGAATCCAATAGGAGCAATTTTCTCCTCTTATTTCATTCAACATATTACAAGTGGTGGAACTTATGTAGATAAAACGATGTACTGTGCGCAGACCTCAGATCTTATTACAGCCTTTATCATTTATCTTTGTGGTTTCGTATTATTCTTTAAAATTTGGTTCGTAAAATACTTAGATAAAAAAGAGGAACAACGACGTGAAAAAGAACAGAAAGGAGGAGAAGCATAATGTTACTATTACTTCAATACACATTAATATTTGCTTCTGTTCTTGTGTTAGTGGCATTGGGTGGATGTTTTTCAGAACATAGTGGTGTCATTAATATCGGATTAGAAGGAATTATGGTAACAGGTGCTCTTGGTGGAGCATTAATGATGAAATATTTACCAGGAACGATGGCAACTCCACTTGTTATTTTACTTGTAGTACTTGCAAGTGTATTAATTGGTATGATTTTCTCTCTTCTTCTTGGAGTTGCTGCCATTAAATTTAACGCAGATCAAACGCTTGCAGGAACAGCATTAAACCTTTTAGGACCTGCCATTGCAGTTGTATTGGTTCGTGCAATCAACACAGCAGAATCTGTAGATAATGTATCTTCTACAGTCACATATGGACACGCAAGAAAAGCGTTTCTTGTAAATATTGGTGGATTTGAATTTAACTGGTTTATGCTTATCGCATTTCTAGCGTTGGTAGCAGCGTATGTTGTACTTTATAAGACAAAATTTGGTTTAAGACTGTGTGCATGTGGAGAGCATCCACAGGCAGCAGACTCTGTTGGAATCAATGTTTATAAAATGCGTTATGCAGGTGTGCTGATTTCAGGAGCACTTGGCGGACTTGGCGGACTTGTGTACATTACAGCAGGTGTTAGTGAATGGAAATTCGAAAATGGGGTATCAGGGTTTGGTTTCCTTGCACTTGCAGTTATGATTTTTGGACAATGGAAACCAGTCAATATCGGATTGGCAGCGTTGATGTTCGGAATGTTCCGTGCGTTATCTAATGTATACACAGGATTTGACGTTTTGTCAGCACTTAATATCCCAAGTACAGTTTATAACATGTTACCATATATTATTTCACTCATTGTTTTGGTATTCGTATCTAAAAAATCAAGAGCACCAAAAGCAGAAGGTATTCCTTACGATAAAGGTCAGCGATAGGAGGGATTTTTGTGAAAAATTATTCAGAAGATGCAAGCAGACAATATCATATTCAAGTAGCAAAAGGGGAAGTAGGACGTTATGTTTTACTTCCTGGTGACCCAAAAAGATGTGAAAAAATTGCACAATATTTTGATGATCCAGTATTGGTTGCGGATAATAGAGAATATGTAACTTACACAGGAACACTAGATGGAGTAAAGGTAAGTGTTACATCTACAGGAATTGGTGGACCATCTGCTTCCATAGCAATGGAAGAGTTATATCGTTGTGGAGCAGATACATTTATTCGAATTGGTACTTGTGGTGGAATGCAGACAGATGTTAAAAGTGGAGATGTTGTAGTTGCTACAGGTGCGATTCGTATGGAAGGAACATCAAAAGAGTATGCGCCAATCGAGTATCCGGCAGTGGCAGATCTTGAAGTTACAAATGCACTTGTAAAGGCTGCAAAAAGAAAACAATATCCATTCCACACAGGAGTTGTGGAATGCAAAGATGCTTTTTATGGACAGCATGAACCAGAAACAAAACCAGTGAGCTATGAACTGATGAATAAATGGGAAGCATGGATTCGAATGGGATGTATGGCATCTGAGATGGAATCAGCAGCGTTGTTTATCGTTGCAAGTCATCTTCGTGTAAGAGCAGGTTCTTGTTTCTTAGTTGTTGCAAATCAAGAACGAGAAAAATTAGGATTAGAAAATCCCGTTGTGCACGATACAGATATGGCAATTCAGGTTGCGGTTGATGCAATTCGTGAACTCATTAAAGAAGACAAAGAAAATAATTAGGAGGTAGAATTATGAATATCAAAGAAATGTTAAGTCATGTAGATCATACATTGTTGACACAGCAGGCAACATGGGAAGAAATTAAAAGAATTTGTGATGAGGCAATGGAATATCATACAGCGTCTGTGTGCATTCCACCAAGTTATGTAAAACAGGCTGCAGATTATCTTGCTGGAAACATTCCTGTATGCACGGTTATCGGATTTCCAAACGGATATATGACAACAAAGACAAAAGAATTTGAAACAAAAGATGCCATTGAAAATGGGGCAGAAGAAATCGATATGGTCATCAACATTGGATGGTTGAAAGACAAAAAATATGATTTGGTTGAAGAAGAAATCCGTACACTAAAAGCGGCTTGTGGAGATAAAATTCTAAAGGTAATTATTGAAACTTGTCTTCTTACGGAAGAAGAAAAAATAAAAATGTGTGAGATCGTAACAAATGCAGGTGCTGATTACATTAAAACAT
This sequence comes from Ruminococcus sp., assembly GCA_029256845.1. Classification (GTDB taxonomy): domain Bacteria; phylum Bacillota; class Clostridia; order Lachnospirales; family Lachnospiraceae; genus JAHHTM01. Next base: position 22,574 of record JARIEI010000080.1, read on the forward strand.
CTACAGGATTTTCAACAGCGGGTGCAACATTTGAAGATATCGAACTATTTGCTAAACACATTGGTGAAAATGTTAAAATGAAAGCAGCAGGTGGAATCGCATCTTTAAGCGATGTAGAAAAATTCCTAGAACTTGGTGCAGACAGATTGGGAACAAGTCGAATTATTAAGCTTGTAAGAAACGAGGAAGCAACTGGATATTAAAAGAAAAGGAGGCAAAAAGATGGATGAAAAACTGATAAAACAACTGGTAAATGTTGCGATCGAGCAGTTGAATTTTTCCTATGCCCCTTATTCTGGATTTAAGGTTGGAGCAGCTCTTTTAACAAAGGATGGCGATATTTATACAGGATGTAATGTGGAAAATGCCGCTTATACACCATCAAATTGTGCAGAAAGAACTGCGATTTTTAAAGCAGTCAGCGAAGGGAAAAAAGAATTTCAGGCGATTGCCATTGTAGGTGGAAAAGACGGTGTACTTACATCTTATACAGCGCCTTGTGGAGTGTGCCGACAAGTAATGATGGAATTCTGTGATCCAAAAACATTTCAGATTATTTTGGCAACTACAACGCAGGATTATCAATTATTTACGTTAGAGGAGCTCCTTCCACTTGGATTTGGAAATAGTAATCTGGCATAGAAGCTGAATGAATGCAGAGGTGTGATATGAAACAATATAAAAGAATTTTTACAATTGTATTAGATTCACTTGGAATCGGGGCAATGCCCGATTCCGAAGCGTTTGGAGATGTGGGAGTAGATACCTTTGGGCATATTTTAGAGAAAAGTGGAACATTAGAAATTCCAAATTTAAGAAAATTAGGATTTTTAAACCTTCATACAGCTGGAAAAATGGAAGGCGTAGAAAAACCAATGGGACGTTATATGCGCATGGGTGAAGCAAGTAATGGAAAAGATACCATGACAGGTCATTGGGAAATGATGGGAATTAAAACAGAAACACCATTTCAAACATTTACAGATACAGGGTTCCCACCAGAATTAATTGCAGAATTAGAAAAACGCTGTGGAAAAAAAGTGATCGGAAATAAAAGTGCTAGTGGAACGGAAATTATAGAAGAACTAGGAGAAGAAGAAATTCGAACAGGCGCTATGATCGTGTATACATCTGCAGACTCTGTTTTACAGATTTGTGGAAATGAGGAAACATTCGATCTCGAAAATTTATACAGATGCTGCGAAATTGCAAGAGAAATTACACTCAAAGATGAGTGGAGAGTTGGCCGTGTGATTGCAAGACCTTATGTAGGAAAGGTAAAAGGAGAGTTTAAGCGTACCAGTAATCGACACGATTATGCTCTAAAGCCAACAGGTCCAACTGCGTTGAATGCATTAAAAGAAGCAGGATACGATGTGATTGGTGTTGGAAAAATCAACGATATTTTCTGTGGAGAAGGTATTACAGAAACACACCGTTCCACCAGTTCTGTGCATGGAATGGAGCAAACGATTGAACTTGCAAAGAAAGAATTTGAAGGACTTTGTTTTGTGAATCTTGTAGATTTTGATGCCCTTTGGGGACATAGAAGAGATGTGGAAGGATACGCAAAAGAGATTGAAAAATTTGACGAAAAACTTGGAAATCTTCTTGAAATATTAGGAGAAGATGACTTGCTGATTCTCACAGCAGATCATGGAAATGACCCAACTTACAGTGGCACAGATCATACAAGAGAGTATGTTCCGTTTTTATCCTATTCTCCAGCTATGGCAGAAGGTGGAAAACTTGAAAATGAAGACACATTTGCTGTCATTGGTGCTTCCATTGCAGAGAATTTTCGGGTAAATATGCCAGAAGGAACCATAGGCACATCCATATTAAACAAACTAGTATAAAAGAAATCGAGGAAGAGTGTAAGTGCAACCAAACAGACTATATGAAGAACTCCCCTTTTTAAAGAAAATAGATAAAGTTAGAGCAGAACAATTTGTAGATTATTTCAAAACAGCACCAGATTGGTTGGTTCAGAAACTTTCTGTGGAAGATGTAGAAAAAGATGTAATCTTTGTGCGAGAAAATTCGCCAGTGGATTATGTATACATTGTTGTAAAGGGAAGTATAGAGGCTCTGGATTATAGATTTCAAGGTGTAGTATACGAATTTATGCGTTTTGATCGAATTTATGCCATGGGTGGGATGGAATACATTATGGATAAACCAACTTATGGCACAACACTGCGAACAGTCACGAAATGTAAAATTGTCAAAATTTCTTTAAAGGACTTTTCAAGGTGGATGAGTCAAGATATCGTGGCATTGAAAAAAGAAGCACAAAGGGTAGGGGAATACTTGTTTGAAGATGCTAGAAAAGGACGTGCGTTTTTATTTTTAAATGGCGAAGAGCGGGTTGCGATGTTGCTTGTTGAACGATATGAACGCTATGCAAGAAATGGTGTTTTACATGTAAAAGGTGGCAGACAGCATCTTTCCAATGCGACAGGACTTTGTGTAAAAACAGTGCAGCGGGCAATTAAGAAATTAGTAGACGATGGAATTGTATCAAAAGACGGTGCAAAGTTATTTGTTACAAATGACCAATATCAGAAAATGAGAAAAATGGTTGCGAAAGTAGTGGATATGCAGTGATAGGAAAAGAGGTTGTAATATGAATGCAGTATATGAAAAATTAATGACATGCGTTGAAAGTGTTAGAAAAAAAATTGATTTTCAGCCGGAAGTGGCATTGATCTTAGGATCTGGACTTGGCGATTATGCGGACAATATAAAAATTGAGCAGACGATCGAGTATACACAGATAGAGGGCTTTCCGGTTTCTACCGTAAAAGGACACAAAGGAAGATTTGTGTTTGGATATATTGGAGAAGTTCCTGTTGTGATTATGCAAGGTAGAGTACATTATTATGAAGGATACAAAATGTCTGATGTTGTGTTGCCGACAAGACTTATGGGTATGTTAGGAGCAAAAAAATTAATACTGACAAATGCAGCAGGTGGAGTGAACTATGATTTTAAACCAGGAGATTTTATGATGATTCAAGATCATATTACACTTAATATTCCAAGTCCATTAATTGGAGAAAATATTGAAGAGCTTGGTGCAAGATTCCCAGATATGAGTCAAGTATATAGTGTGCGTATGCAAAATGTGATTGATGAAATTGCATCCAAGATGGAAATTGATCTGAAAAAAGGTGTTTATGTGCAGTTGACAGGACCATGTTATGAAACACCAGCAGAAATCAGAGCATGCAGAACCTTAGGTGGAGATGCAGTTGGAATGAGCACGGCTTGTGAAGCAATTGCTGCTGTTCACATGGGAATGGAAGTTTGTGGAATTTCTTGTATTACCAATATGGCAGCAGGAATGACAAAGGAAAAATTAGACCATTCAGAAGTGCAGGAAACTGCAGATCGAGTGGCGAAACAATTCAAAGAATTAGTCACACAAATCGTTACAAATATATAAAAAAGTTTCTTTGACAGCACAATCGTTTCTGAACGATTGTGCTGTTTTTCTATATAGGAGATTCGCTTGACACAGATAGTGGAACAAATTAAAATAAAAATATTCTACAGAAATATGAGGTGATAAAATGGAAAAATGGTTCGTTTCTATGAAGAAAGCGGAATTTGGAAGGATCGCTGAAAAATATAAGATTTCACCAATTTTAGCCAGATTAATACGAAATAGAGATATTATAGAAGATGAAGAAATTGATCGTTATCTGAACGGCACCATTTTAGATCTGTATGATGGTATCTTAATGAAGGATATGAATAAAGCAGTTGAAATTCTTCGAGAAAAAATAGAAAATGGATGTAGAATCAGAGTCATTGGTGATTACGACATCGATGGAGTAAATGCGACTTATATTTTAAAGACTGGGATTACAAGATTGGGTGGAAATGTAGACACCGATATACCAGATCGGATGAAGGATGGGTACGGATTAAATCAAACATTAATTGATCGAGCCAGAGAGGATGGAATTGACACGATTATTACCTGCGATAACGGAATTGCTGCATCCAAAGAAATTTCGTATGCAAAGCAAGAGGGGATGACGGTGATCGTGACGGATCATCATGAGATTCCTTTTGAAGAAACAAAAGAGGGCAAGCGAGAAATTTTACCTATGGCAGATGCAGTAATTGATCCTCATCAAAGTACATGTGAATATCCATTTAAAGGACTTTGTGGAGCAGCAGTCGCTTACAAACTCGTAGAAACCTTGTTTGAAATTATGCAAAAAGAAGTTTGTGAAATCGAGGATCTTATGGAAAATGTGGCCATCGCAACGGTTGGAGATGTGATGGATTTAAATGGGGAAAATCGTATTTTTGTAAAGTATGGGATTGAAAGATTACGAAATACAAAAAATTATGGATTACAAGCGTTAATGGAGTGTAACAACATACCGGAAGATTCTTTAAATACCTATCACATTGGGTTTGTATTAGGGCCATGCATTAATGCAAGTGGACGGTTGGATACAGCAAAAAGAGCCTTACGTCTTTTAGAGGCAGAAAGTCCTAAGGAAGCACTTTTGTTGGCAGAAGATTTAAAGGCACTCAATGACAGTCGAAAAGAAATTACAGAACGTGGAGTGGAACAAGCAGTTGAAATCATTGAGAACTCTTCTTTAAAGGAAGATTCTGTGTTGGTTGTTTATCTTCCGGATTGTCACGAGAGCGTTGCTGGTATTATTGCGGGGCGACTTCGGGAGAAGTATTCACGTCCTACATTTGTGTTGACAGATGCAGAAGAAGGCGTAAAAGGTTCTGGCCGATCAATAGAAGAATACAATATGTTCGAAGAGATGTCCAAGTGCAAAGCATTGTTTACAAAGTTTGGAGGACACAAAATGGCGGCAGGAGTTTCCCTTCCAAAAGAACAGGTGAATCAATTCCGTACCATGATCAATGAAAAGTCTACACTTACCGAAGAAGATCTTATACCAAAAGTAAAAATTGACATGCCCCTGCCTCTTTCATACATTACAGAAGATTTGATTCATCAATTAGAACGATTAGAACCTTTTGGAAAAGGCAATACAAAACCATTGTTTGCAGGAAAAAAGATGAAAGTACTTTATCCTAAAATTGTAGGAAAAAATAAGAATGTGTTAAAATTTCTGGCACAAGATGAAGATGGAATTCAGATGGATGCAGTTTATTTTGGAGAAGCAAACGCATGTATGGACTATATTCAAAGAAAAAAAGAGCTGATGTTTACATACTATCCATCGATCAATGAATATATGGGAAGAAGAACTGTGCAAATTACAATTGTGAATTATCAATAAAAAAATAGCTAGAATATAAAATAGTTTTTGAAAACATTGAGAAGGAAACAGTTTGAAAAAAGTGAAAAAAATGATATACTAGGAAATATAAAATTTATATAAATTGTAAATTTTGAAGAAAAAGAAGGTGGTAAAGGTATGTCAGGAACAAAAGAATACGAATTATTGAATAAAAATCTTGAAATGGTAGATGGTCATGCTGTGAAGGCGCCAGAGGACTATCAAGATCCTGATCAGCTCTATAAAGTTCTGATCGATAGAGTGAAAAAATACCATCCTTCAGCGGATATTTCACTAATAGAAAAAGCGTATAAAGTTGCAAGCCAGGCACATAAGGAGCAAGTTCGAAAATCAGGAGAGCCTTATATTATTCATCCTCTTTGGGTGGGGATTATTCTTGCAGACTTGGAAATGGATAAAGAGACCATCGTATCTGGGATGCTCCATGATGTAGTGGAAGATACGAGTATGACATTAGAGGATATTACACGAGAATTTGGAGAAGAAGTCGCACTTTTAGTAGATGGAGTTACAAAACTTGGTCAGTTATCCTATTCAAAAGATAAGTTGGAAGTACAAGCGGAAAACTTAAGAAAAATGTTTCTTGCTATGGCAAAAGATATTCGTGTCATTATCATAAAACTGGCGGATCGATTGCATAATATGCGTACGCTTGAATTTATGCCAGAGGCAAAACAAAAAGAAAAATCAAGAGAGACAATGGATATTTATGCACCATTGGCGCATCGACTTGGTATTTCTAAAATTAAGATCGAACTAGATGACCTTGCTTTAAAATACAATCAACCAGAAGTTTACTATCAATTGGTGGAAGATTTAAATGCTAGAAGGACACAAAGGGAAGAGTTTGTGCAACAGATTGTTGCGGAAGTGTCAAAGCATATGAAAAATTCTGAAATTGACGCCAAAGTATATGGACGTGTAAAACACTTTTTCAGCATTTACAAAAAGATGGTAAACCAAGATAAGACATTGGATCAAGTATACGATTTGTTTGCAGTTCGCATTATTGTAAATTCCGTGAAAGATTGCTATGCAGCGCTTGGGGTAATTCATGAAATGTATACACCAATTCCAGGACGTTTTAAAGATTATATTGCCATGCCAAAGGCAAATATGTATCAGTCTCTTCATACCACACTTATGAGTCCTACGGGTCAGCCGTTTGAGATTCAGATTCGAACAGAAGAGATGCATAAAACAGCGGAATATGGAATTGCAGCTCATTGGAAATACAAAGAAAATGGAAATTCAAACAAGAGCGTCAAAGCACAAGAGGAAGAAAAATTAAGTTGGCTTCGTCAAATTCTTGAGTGGCAAAAAGATATGTCAGACAACCGTGAATTTTTAAGTCTTTTAAAGGGAGATCTTGATTTGTTCTCTGAGGATGTGTACTGCTTTACTCCAAATGGTGATGTTAAGAATCTTCCAAAAGGGTCTACGCCTGTTGATTTTGCTTACGCAATCCACAGTGCAGTTGGAAATAAGATGGTTGGCGCAAGAGTGAATGGAAAGCTTGTCAATATTGACTACAAAATCCAAAATGGAGATCGCATTGAGATTTTAACGAGTCAAAATTGCAAGGGACCAAGCAGAGATTGGCTTAGTATTGTAAAAAGCACACAAGCAAAAAATAAAATTAACCAGTGGTTTAAAAAGGAATTTAAGGAAGAAAATATTGTTCGTGGAAAAGAGATGATTGCTTCCTATTGTAGAGCAAAATCCATCAATTTAACCAACATTATGAAAGCAAAATATCAGCAAGTTGTTCAGATGAAATATGGCTTTCGTGATTGGGAAGCTGTTTTAGCAGCAGTTGGACATGGCGGATTAAAAGAAGGTCAAGTTGTTAATCGACTTGTAGAAGAGTATGGAAAAGAACATAAAAAAGAAATTACAGATGAAACCATACTGGAAAAAATTTCAGAAGCTAGCAATCAGACGGTTCACATTGCAAAATCGAAAAGTGGCATTGTTGTAAAAGGAATTGATGATATGGCAGTTCGCTTCTCCAAATGTTGTAATCCAGTGCCAGGAGATGAAATTGTAGGATTTGTTACAAGAGGAAGAGGTCTTACGATTCATAGGACGGATTGCATTAATGTATTGAATTTGTCGGAAGCAGAGAGACAAAGATTGATTACAGCAGAGTGGGAGAATACATCCGAAGCGGGAGCTGGTGGCAAATATTTAGCAGAACTTAAGATGTTTGCCTATGACCGTTCGGGACTTCTTATGGAAATCTCAAAAATATTTACAGAAGCAAAGATCGATCTAAAATCATTGAATGTTCGTACCAGTAAAAAAGGAACGGCAACGTTTGAGATTGGATTTATTGTTCATGGCCGAGAGGAACTAAATAAAATTATTGGAAAATTAAGACAGATAGACAATGTAATCGATATTGAAAGAACAGCAGGTTAATAAAATGAAAATAAAAAGATTTTTGACAGGAATGATTGGAACCAATAGTTATCTTATGATAAATGAAGACACAAACGCATGCATCTTAGTGGATCCTGCGGCTTTTTCGAAAGAAATAGAAGAAACCATGAGAAAAGAACAATTGCAGTTGGTTGCAATTCTCCTGACCCACGGACATTTCGATCACATTATGGGGGTTGATGATGTCTTGGTTCAATATGATGTTCCAGTGTATGCACACAAAGAAGAGAAGGAATTGTTAACTGACGCAACAAAAAATCTTTCAGCAATGTATGGAAAAGGGTATACTTTCCCTAATGCGTGTTATGTAGAAGATGGAGAAGAACTAGAAGTAGCTGGATTTTTGTTCCAAGTAATTTATACGCCGGGACATACAAAAGGCGGATGTTGTTACTACTGTTCCAAAGAAGGCGTTCTTTTTTCAGGGGATACTTTGTTTTGCGGATCTGTTGGAAGAACCGATTTTCCAACAGGGAGTAGTTCCATGCTGATCCGTTCGGTAGAGGAAAAGTTAATGGTACTTCCAGAGAATACCAAGGTTTATCCGGGGCATATGGATGAGACGACCATAGCATTTGAGAAAAGGAATAATCCATTCCTTTCTTAAGATGGAGATGAAAGAAAGCAGGATTTACAAAAATTATGATTGAGATTATAAGTAAAGATACGGTATTTATGTACAACTTGTATCACATTACAAAAGCTTTTTTCCCAAATGAAGAGATTTGCCAGAAACTTGAGGAAGGGCAAGAACCACTCGTTCAAATTAAACTAGACGGTGGGACTTGCCTTTCCCTTGCAATGAAAGTAAATCTTTCGGATTCGGATACAAAGCAACGTGTCAAGGCGATGGTTACCCGTAGCGTGTATGACAGATGGTGCCAAAGGACAGGAAGACACCTTGCATGGGGAATGCTTACTGGGATTCGTCCGACAAAGCTAATTATGAAGAAAATGGAAGAAGGAAATAGCGAGAAAGACGTTTTTGAATTTTTGAGAAACGAATATGATGTCAGTGAAGAGAAGGCAAAGCTGGGAATTGCCATTGCAAAACGTGAAAAGGAATTATTAAGTAAATTGGACTACAAAAATGGATATAGTTTATATATTGGAATTCCATTTTGTCCGAGTATTTGTTCCTATTGTTCTTTTAGTTCTTCATTGGCTGATGTATGGCAAGATAGAATGGACGAATATTTAGATGCCCTGATAAAAGAAATTCAGGCGGTTGCAAAGGGAATGAAAGGTAACCATCTAAATACGATCTACATTGGTGGAGGAACGCCGACTACATTAAGTGCAGCACAGTTGGAAAAATTATTGGAGATAATCAAAGCGGGATTTTCTTTTGATCATCTGTTAGAATTTACCATCGAAGCGGGAAGACCAGACAGTATTACAAAAGAAAAACTAGAAGTAATGGCAAAGTTTCCAGTGACTAGAATTTCCATTAACCCACAAACAATGCAACAAAAAACCTTGGATGCAGTGGGAAGAAAACATTCGGTTCAGGACGTAAAAGAGATTTTTAAAATTGCAAGAGAATTGGGATTTGATAATATCAACATGGATTTGATTGCGGGACTTCCAGGGGAGACTACGCAAGAGATGCAAGATACGTTAGATCAAATTGAAAAACTGCATCCAGATAGTCTGACCATCCATGCATTAGCAATCAAACGGGCAGCAAGATATGGACAAGAACATCAAGAAGTAACAATGAATCATGACATTGAACAGATGATCGAGGAAGGTTCTAAAATGGCAGAAAAGATGGAACTTGTTCCGTATTATTTATATCGACAAAAAAATATTGCTGGAAATTTTGAAAATGTGGGCTACGCAAAGGTTGACAAAGCCGGAATATACAATATACTTATTATGGAAGAAAAGCAGACCATTGTCGCAACAGGAGCAGGAGCAACAACGAAAGTGGTACTCCCTCAAAAGCAAAGAATGGGAAACGGAAAACAAAGCAATCTTGTCCGAATAGAAAATGTAAAAGATATCGAAGAATATATTTCTCGTATTGATGAAATGATCGAACGAAAAGGAGAATGGCTATGGCGTTAAAGAAAAAACCAGTTACTGGTATGAATGATCGAATGCCTGAAGAGATGGAAATCAGGGATTATGTGATCAGCCAGATTAAAGAGACATATAAAACATTTGGATTCTCTTCTATTGAGACTCCGTGTGTAGAGCATATTGAAAATCTTTGCAGCAAGCAAGGCGGAGATAATGAAAAACTGATTTTCAAAATCTTAAAGCGTGGAGATAAACTTAAAATTGATACTGCAAAAGAGGAAAGCGATTTAGTAGATGGTGGCCTTCGTTACGATCTTACAGTGCCTCTTTCTCGTTATTATTCTAATCATGCAAACGAACTTCCATCCCCTTTTAAAGCACTTCAGATGGGGAATGTTTGGCGAGCAGATAGACCACAAAGAGGACGCTTTCGTCAATTTATGCAATGCGATATTGATATTTTAGGGGAACCTTCTAACTTAGCTGAAATCGAATTAATTCTTGCAACTACAACACTGCTTGGAAAACTTGAATTTCAAAACTTTACAATTCGAATTAATGATCGAAGATTTTTAAAAGCAATGGCAGCTTACAGTGGATTTAAAGAGGAAGAGTATGATCACGTCTTCATTATTTTGGATAAGATGGACAAGATCGGACTAGAAGGCGTTGCATCAGAATTAGAGGAAAGTGGCTATGCAAAAGAATCAATTGAGAAATATTTGCAGTTATTTAAAGAAATTACAAATGACGTACAAGGTGTGCGTTACTGCAAAGAGAAATTGGAAGGCTTTTTATCGGATGAAGCAGCAGCTTCCTTGGAAACAATTATCACAAGCGTGGAAAGTGCAAAAGAAGCACAGTTTAAAATGAGTTTCGATCCAACATTGGTTCGAGGAATGTCTTATTACACAGGCACCATTTTCGAAATTTCCATGGATGAATTTGGAGGATCTGTAGGTGGCGGCGGTCGTTACGATGAAATGATTGGTAAATTTACAGGTCAAAATACTCCGGCTGTTGGATTTTCCATTGGGTTTGAGCGAATCGTGATGCTTCTTCTTGAGCGAGGATATAAAGTGCCGACTTCAAAGGATAAAAAAGCATTTTTAATTGAAAAGAATCTGCCACAAGAAGGATTATTAAAAGTATTGAATCTTGCCAAAGAAGAACGACAGGCAGGAAAAGAAGTTACAATTGTGAACATGAAGAAAAACAAGAAGTTCCAAAAAGAGCAACTTGCACAACAAGGATATACACAGATTGTGGATTGCTACAAGGATTCCATAGATCAATTATAAATTTGAAGAAAAGAGGAGAAAAGAATGGCTGAATCAATGAAAGGATTGAAGAGAACACATCGTTGTGCGGAACTGTCCACTGCTAATATTGGCGAAACAGTGACAGTTATGGGATGGGTTCAGAAAAATAGAAACAAAGGGGGAATTGTATTTCTCGATCTTCGTGACCGCTCTGGAATTCTTCAGATTGTTTTTGAAGGAGAAGAACAGGCTGCATTAATAGAAAAAGCGGCACGACTTAGAAGCGAATTTGTAGTTGCTGTTGTGGGTAAAGTTGAGGCTAGAAGTGGAGCCGTAAATGAAAACCTTGCCACAGGGCAGATTGAAATAAGAGCAGAGGAGCTTCGTGTATTGTCAGAAGCGGAGACTCCACCGTTCCCAATTGAAGAAAACATTAAAACAAAAGAAGAGCTTCGTTTAAAATATCGTTACCTAGATCTTAGAAGACCAGATCTTCAAAGAAACCTTATGATGCGTAGTAAAGTGACAACATTGACACGTCAATTTTTGTCAGAAGAAGGATTTTTGGAAATTGAAACTCCAATTCTTGGAAAGAGTACACCAGAAGGCGCAAGAGATTACCTTGTACCAAGCCGTATCCATCCAGGAAGTTTTTACGGACTTCCACAATCACCACAGCTATTTAAGCAGCTTTTAATGTGTTCTGGGTATGATCGTTATTTCCAAATTGCAAAATGTTTCCGTGATGAAGACTTACGAGCAGATAGACAGCCAGAATTTACACAGATTGATATGGAACTTTCTTTTGTAGATGTAGACGATGTTATAGATGTAAATGAGCGTTATCTTGCAAAAGTGTTTAAGGAAGTGCTAGATGTAGATGTACAGCTTCCAATTAAGAGAATGACATGGCAAGAAGCAATGGATCGTTTTGGTTCAGATAAACCAGATCTTCGATTTGGTATGGAACTTGTCAATGTAACAGACGTGGTAAGAGAGAGTGAATTTGCTGTATTTAAAGGTGCTATCGAAAATGGTGGAACAGTTCGTGGTATCAATGCAAAAGGACAAGGACAGATGCCACGTAAGAAAATTGATAAATTAGTAAGTTTTGTGAAAGATTACGGCGCAAAAGGTCTTGCATACATTGCAATTCAGCCAGACAATACGATCAAATCATCTTTTGCGAAGTTTATGACAGAAGAAGAGATGGAAGCTCTTATCAAAGCGATGGATGGAGAAGTAGGAGACCTTCTTTTATTTGCGGCAGATAAAAATAAAGTGGTATGGGATTCTTTAGGAGCTCTTCGTTTGGAACTTGCAAAACAGATGGAATTATTAGACAAAAATGAATATAATTTCGTTTGGATCACGGAATTTCCACTTCTTGAGTGGAGCGATGAACAAGGTCGTTTCCTTGCAATGCATCACCCATTTACAATGCCAATGGAAGAAGATTTGGAGCGCATTGATACAGATCCAGGTAGTGTGCGTGCAAAAGCTTATGATATTGTTCTTAACGGAAATGAAATTGGTGGAGGAAGTATCCGAATTTATCAGAATGAAATTCAAGAGAAAATGTTTGAAGTTCTTGGATTTACAAAAGAACAAGCACATGAACAGTTTGGATTCCTTTTGGATGCATTTAAGTATGGTGTGCCACCACACGCAGGACTTGCATATGGATTGGATCGTCTTGTTATGCTTATGGCAAAAGAAGACAGTATTCGTGATGTAATGGCATTCCCAAAAATCAAAGATGCCTCTTGTCTTATGACAGAAGCACCAGGGGTCGTAGATGAAAAACAAATGATAGAATTAGGCCTTCAGAATCGTCCAGTAGAAGAATAGAAGGAAAGTAGAAAACAGGCAGGTCATAGAGAAGATCTGCCTGTTTGTTTTCCAGGAAAAGTTTGGAACTAGGATGTCACAAATAGTAAGAATTGTGCATAAAGTTAAAAAAATAAAAAAAATTAAAAAAATGTGTTGACATTTATAGAAAGCTATAGTATAGTATGTATTGTTCCAGTGAGGAACAAAAATAATAAACGCGATAGTGGCTCAGCTGGTAGAGTACGACCTTGCCAAGGTCGGGGTCGCGGGTTCGAACCCCGTCTATCGCTCTTGAAAGTACTAAGAGTTTTCTTAGTACTTTTTTTGTGCATAAAATAATTGTTGACATAGAATTTTATTGATAATACAAAAGAATATGATAAAATGGTAAAGAAATGAAAATAAATCCTCACAAACACGAGGGGAAGGAGTATATATGAGTTACGCAGATAAAGTTTTTATTGATATGTGTAAAGATATCATTGAGAACGGGACAAGTACAGAGGGAGAAAAGGTTCGCCCAGTCTGGGAAGATGGAACCTCTGCTTATACAATAAAAAAATTTGGAGTAGTCAACCGTTATGATTTATCAAAGGAATTTCCGGCACTTACCCTTCGTAAAACAGCAATTAAGAGCTGTACAGATGAGATGCTTTGGATTTGGCAGAGAAAATCAAATAATATCCATGATTTAAGTTCTCATATTTGGGATAGCTGGGCGGATGAAGAAGGTTCCATTGGAAAAGCATATGGGTACCAGATGCGTGTAAAACATCAATACAAAGAGGGAATGATGGATCAAGTGGACCGAGTCATCTACGATTTGAAACATAACCCATACAGCCGACGAATTATGACAAATATCTATGTCCATCAAGATCTTCATGAAATGAATCTTTATCCATGTGCCTACAGTATGACATTTAACGTAACAAAAGAGTCAAATAGTGATAAATTGACATTAAATGGAATTTTAAATCAAAGATCACAAGATGTTTTGGCGGCAAACAACTGGAATGTTTGCCAATATGCTGTTCTGATGCATATGTTGGCACAAGTTTGTGACATGAAAGTAGGAGAGTTTGTGCATGTAATTGCGGATGCGCATATTTATGATAAACATATTCCAATGATCAAAGAATTGATCTCTAGAGAACCACTTCCAGCACCAAAATTTTGGTTAAATCCAGAGATTAAAGACTTCTATGAATTTACAAAGGACGATGTTCGATTGGAAGGATATGAGACACATCCACAGATTAAAAATATTCCGATTGCAATCTAAGAAAAGGAGAAGATACTATGAATTTAATCGTAGCAGTAGATAAAAATTGGGCCATTGGTTATCAAAATCAGTTGTTAGTAAGTATTCCATCTGATATGAAATTCTTTCGCGAAAAGACCATGGGAAAAGTAGTCGTTATGGGAAGAAAGACATTGGAGAGTTTTCCAAATGGAATGCCTTTAAAAAACAGAGTGAATATTGTATTGACGAAAAACGAAACTTACCAAGTGAAAGATGCACGGATGGTTCATACAGTGGAACAACTTATGGAAGAGTTAAAACAGTATTCCAGCGAAGATGTGTTTGTAATTGGAGGAGAAAGTATTTATAGATTGCTTCTTCCATATTGTGATACTGCCTATGTTACAAAAATTGATCATGCATTTCAGGCTGATACGTATTTTCCAAATCTAGACCAAGAAGATGGCTGGCAAATGGTGGAAACAAGTGAAGAAAATACTTGTTTTGATTTAGAATACTATTTTACAAAATATGAAAAAATCTCGAAAGAATGAAAAAAGTAAACAGGTGTCGTTTGGCACCTGTTTTTTAGAATCTTCTTTAATTGAGATGAACGGACCATTCCTTTTGGCAGATTTCTCCAGCTGGAAGTGCAATTAGATTTTCTTGAGTTTCAAGATCCGTAAGTACTCCATCTTTGGAAGGAAGTGAACTCCAAGGCTCAATACAAAGGAATGTTGCATTTGATTTTGGAGTTTGCCATAGACCTACATAGGTAAAATCAGAAAAGTCAAATACGATGGAGTGATCGGATCGATCAGACTGAATGGAAACCGTAGGACCTGCTTCTGAGAGGATAATGGCATCATGATCAAATAGATCATGACTTAAAGGAATACGGCAGTTGTTGTCGAGAGGATAGGAAACAATCTCTTCTGAAATAAAATAGTTTTCAGACAACAGTGTTTGTTTTGGAGTAACACCTTTATCAAACGCAAGAGAATAATCTTCAAAAGAAAGCGAATTGTCAAGCGGTACATTGAAACCAGGATGTCCTCCAAGACCAAAATACATCGTTTCTTCCGACTTATTCTCAATTTTGTATGTAGCTGTAAGAGAAGAACCGTTTAAGGTGTAAGTCAATGTAAATTGGAAGGAGAATGGATAGTTCTCTTTTGTTTCTTGCGTATCAGCAAAAGAAAGGACCAGTTGTGTGTCCGTTTGGCTTACGAAAGAAAGTTCCGTGTTTCGTAGAAACCCGTGTTGATTTAACTGGTAAACTTGACCGTGATAAGTATATTGTCCATTAGTTAGACGGCCGATATAAGGAAATAAATTAGGCGCGTGACGATTCCAACTTTTTGGATCGCCTTGCCAAAGATATTCGAGTCCGTCTTTGGAAGAAATGGATTGTAATTCGCCGCCTAAAGAGGAAACAAGAACAGTAAGCGCCTCATTTTTAAGTGTATAAATCATAGAAAATCCCTCCTAAAATAAATCGAAAAACGAATGGAATCGTTTTTATTTCTACCCTAGAATATAGCACCATAATATAGAAAAAGCAACGTTAGAAAAAGGGTGAAAAAGGTCACGTGACCTTGTATAGAAATAAGGGGTAAGTTATAATATAGAAAACAAACTAAAATAAGAATCAATTAAAGGACAAGACGTGATTTCAGAACAAAAAGAAAAACGGATCAGACAACTTTTAGCACAAATTTTTGAAACAGAAACAGATGCGATTTTAAAGAATGCTCGTATCCAAGAACTGACACGTGGAAAAAAATTTGTAATCCAAAAAGACCCCTTAAAGGCCATTTACATTCTTGTATCTGGAACGGTCAGTGTGTTAGAAGAATATACCGATGGGAATGCTTATGTGTTTCAGGAAAATGTTGCACCTACTATTTTTGGAGAGATGGAAAGTTTCGCCGGAATGGAGTGTTATATTGCATCGCTGATTGCAAAGACAGACTGCACCTTTCTGGTGATTTCAACTGCGGATTATATGCAGTTTATGAAAGGGCATCAAGCACTTTATTTAAAACGATTGAAAGAAGACCTAAGTAGTGTGTTGCAAAGAGGGCATAAAGATCGCTGGACTTTACAGTTGCAAGGGGTAGAGCGAATTCGGTTGTATATGATTCGAAACTACAAGAAAACAGGAAACAATCAGCCATATGAATTACTTGCCACAAGGCAAAGTATAGCAGATGAAACAGGGTTATCTCTAAAAACAGTGCAAAGAGCCATCAAAGAGCTAAAAGAACAAGGAGATCTTACCACAAAAGGTCACAAAATTTTAATGAGTGAACAACAGTATCTGCAGATGTTAAAAGATGTGGAACATATACCATATGATTAAAAGAAAGAGGGTAAATCAATGAATCAAGTATTAGAAATTATTACATCACAGGCATTAACTTATGAGCAGAAGGTGCTTTCACTAGCACATGCAGCAGAGGATACACAGGATGTTTTGGAAATTCCAGAACGTACAAAATATTTCATGGAAAAAGGAGCAATCAATAACTTATTTGAAGGAAATGCACCTTATCGTCCAAGATACATTATGCCGGATTACGAAAAATATGTAAAAAATGGTAGTGAATTTCTAGGGGTAGAGCCACCACAGACATTTGATGAATTACTGACAAGCCTTCAAATTATTTATCACCATGTACCATCTATTACAAGTTTTCCAGTCTATCTTGGAAATTTAGACAAACTAATGGACCCATTTATCACGGAGTTAAGTGATGAGGAAGTAAAAAAGAAATTAAAATTATTCCTAAACTTTTTGGATCGTACAATTACAGATAGTTTCTGTCATGCAAATCTTGGACCAGAAGATAGCCGCGCAGGAAGATTGATATTGGAAGTAGAAAGAGAATTACAAAATGCAGTTCCAAACTTTACAATTAAATATGATCCAGAAATCACACCAGATTCCTATGCAGAGGCAGCAGTGTACACCTCTTTATTCTGTGCAAACCCAGCAATCTGTAATCACAAATTAAATAGTCAAGTGTATACAACAGACTATGGAATTTCTAGTTGCTATAACATTCTTCCAATTGGTGGTGGAGCGTTTACTCTGACCCGTCTTACTTTGACCGAACTTGCAAAACTTGCGGAAAGTAAAGAACATTTCTTAAAGGAGCTTCTTCCAGAATGTATGGAAGCAATGGGCAATTATATGAATGAACGTGTTCGTTTCCTTGTAGAGGAATCAGGTTTCTTTGAAAGTTCATTTTTAGTAAAAGAAGGATTGATCAGCCTAGATAATTTTGTAGGAATGTATGGAATTACAGGACTTGCAGAATGTGTCAATACACTACTAAAAGACAGTGGAAAACGTTATGGTCATGATGCAGAGGCAGATGATTTGGCAGAAGAGATTATGAATCAAATTGATCAGTTCCTCGGAGAATTTAAAGCAGTTCATTCTAAAATTTCAAACGGAAGATTTATGTCTCATGCGCAGGTTGGGCTTGATAGTGATTTTGGAGTGACTTCAGGGGTTCGTATTCCAGTGGGAGATGAGCCAAATAGTTTTTATGATCACTTAAGACACAGTGCGCGTTTCCATAAAACGATTAAAACGGGAGTAGGCGATATCTTCTCTATGGAGACAACAGCTAGAAACAATCCTGCAGCAGTTGTGGATATTGTAAAAGGTGCTTTCCAGTTAGGTGTGAAATACTTAAGTTTTTATGAGAAAAACGAAGACTTGGTAAGAATCACAGGTTATCTTGTAAAAAGATCTGAGATGGAAAAATATAGAAACGGAGAAGCGGTAATTCAAAACACGACACAACTTGGCGCTCCAAACTATGACAATAACAGACTGGCAGAAAGGAAAGTGAGAACGGTATGATCAAAGCTCCGGTCAACAAAATTATTCCCTTGAGTATTGTAGACGGGCCGGGAAATCGGACTTCCATTTTCTTGCAAGCCTGCAATATTCATTGTGGGTATTGTCATAATCCAGAAACACAAAACATGTGCATAAACTGCGGTATTTGTGTAAAAGAATGTCCAGCAAAAGCCTTATATGTGGAAAACAATGAGGTGAAATGGGATGTCAGTAAATGCGTACAATGCGATCACTGTATTGACGTCTGTCCAAACCATGCATCTCCAAAAATTTCTTGGATGACTGCCAAAGAAGTGTTTCAAGAAGTACAAAAAAACATACCATTTATTCGAGGAATTACAGTTTCAGGCGGAGAATGTATGTTACGTCCAGAATTTTTGACGGAACTTTTTACGTTGGCAAAACAAGAAGGGC
>JARIEI010000006.1 GCA_029256845.1 Ruminococcus sp.
TCCATAATACATAACTAATTACAACTCCACCTAAAATATTTCCAATGGTAACTGGTAAAAGATTTCCAAATACAAACTTCGAAACCGTCAAATCCGATAGTTTTATCCCTGCATCCAAAGCTGCCTGTGCGTACTGAGGAATCATTTTCGCAAAAAGTCCTGCTGCTATATAATACATATTTGCAACACAGTGCTCAAATCCAGCTAATACAAAAAAGCAAATTGGCAGATATGCCGCTAAAATTCGCCCTGTTGTGTCAGTAGCTGAAAGTGCCATTAGTACAGCAACACACACAAGAACATTGCAAAGGAATCCAAGAACAACTCCATTTGCAAATGGTATATTACATTTCCCTTGTGCCAATTTTATCGTATAAACTGCAAGTTGACCATTTGAATAGTTCATCTGACCAAACCAGGCACATCCTATGGCAATAATAATAGAACCAACAAAATTTCCTCCATAAACAATTGCCCAACTACGGAGCATATTTAAAACTGTGCACTTTTTATCCAAAACAGAAATTGTGATCAAACAATTTCCTGTAAATAATTCCGCCCCTAAAATTATTACCATGCCAAGTCCAAATGGAAATAATAAACTGCAGATTAATTTGATTGTCCATGGATCCTCAATTCCATAAACAGCCGTATTTGTTGCTGCAGAGCCAAAGGCAATAAATACCCCTGACAAAATTCCTAGTAGAAATAATTTTAATGTAGGACTTTTTGCCTTCTTCTCTCCGATCACAGAATATTTTTCTATGATCTGTGTTGGAGTCATTGTGTTATTCATTTGTGTTTTCCCCTCTTCATCTCGTTAAAATACCCTTAGAATCTTCGCAGACCCTAAGGGCTCATTTTATTTGTTCTGTAAAATAAGATCTATACTAATTAATTTTACACTTAATACAAAAATTTTTACTGCCTCTTCTAGTTCCTGTACGGTTGGGAAGGACGGCGCAATTCGAATATTGCTGTCATGTGGATCTTTTCCATATGGGTATGTGGCACCAGCACTTGTCATAATAAGCCCTGCTTCTTTTGCCTTTGCTACAATTGCTTTTGCGGAACCATCTAGCCCATCAAAAGAAATAAAATATCCTCCCTTTGGTCTTGTCCATGTTCCAATGTCAAGACCTCCTAATTCCTTATCTAATACTTCAATTACCTTTTCAAATTTTGGTCTCAAAATAGCAGCATGCTTTTCCATCTGATGATACATTCCTTGCATATCTTTAAAGAAACGTACGTGACGCAACTGGTTTAACTTATCATGACCAATTGTCTGCATCTTCATATACTGTCTTGCATCTTCAAGATTTCCTTTGGACGCTGCCAAAGCTGCAATTCCAGATCCTGGGAAAGAAACTTTTGATGTAGAAATAAACTTAAGCACTATATCTGGATTTCCTGCTTTAATACATTCATTTAAAATTTCCAAAATCACATCATGATCATCTTCGTATAAGTGATGAATTGAATAAGCATTATCCCAGAAAATCCGAAAATCTTCTGCTGCCGGTTTTAAGTGTGCAAATCTTCTTACGGTTTCATCGCTATAAGAAATTCCTGTTGGATTGGAATACTTTGGAACACACCAAATTCCTTTAATTGCGGAATCTTTTGAAACAAGCTCTTCTACCATATCCATATCTGGTCCTGTTTCTAATAATGGAACATTAATCATTTCAATACCAAAAAATTCTGTAATCGCAAAATGTCGATCATATCCAGGAACCGGACATAAAAATTTTACTTTATCTAATTTACACCATGGGGTACTGCCCATAATTCCATGGGTCATTGCTCTTGAAACTGTATCAAACATAACGTTCAAACTTGAATTTCCATAAATAATAATGTTTCTTTCCGGAACTTCTGACATATCGGCAAGTAGATTTCTTGCCTCTGAAATTCCATCTAGTACTCCATAATTTCTACAATCTGTACCATCAGATCCTGTCAAATTCGATGTACCATTTAATACATCCATCATCCCTGTACTAAGATCTAACTGTTCTTTAGAAGGTTTACCACGAGACATATCAAGTTTTAACCCTTTTTTCTTTACTTCGTCAAACTGTTTTTCTAAGTTGTCTTTCAATGTCAATAATTCTTGTTTTGATAATTTACTATATGGTTTCATGGAGACCTCCTTGTTTTATTTTTTTACATACTAATAGATATTTTATGTATAAATATGGAAATTGTCAAGGTTCTCGATATATTTTTAACTATATAATCATTTTTCTATATTTCTTTTGCAATCTCATAACCACGTCTTACGGCATCTTTGATGTTTCCTAATTTTTCAGCATCCCCTATTAAATGGTATTTCACACCACTTACCTGTAACATTTCTTCTAATTGCTTATCAATTTTGTATCCTGCTGCAAAAACTAATGTATCAGCATCTTCAATACAATACTCTTGTCCATTTTTGCTATAATAAATTTTTTCTTCATCCACACGTTCCACTTTTGCGCTGCAGATAAGTTCTACCCCTTTTTTCATCATTCTTTGAACAAGCAGACTTCTTCCTGGGCCTGACTCGTTTAACATCACACCAGAAGCCATTTCTAAAATTGTTACCTCACGATTTCTTGGGAATAAATCATTGATAAGCGGCGCAAGATAATCTGCAGTTTCACATCCAACAGAACCCCCACCTATAATCACGATTTTTCTTCCTGGGAATTTCTTCCCTGCCAAAATATCATCTGCAGTCATCCATTGTTTGAACATTGTAAATGGTGGAATTACAATTGGAGTTGCTCCTGTTCCTGCAATTACTTCATACTCTTTAAATTCTGTTGTTAGCATTTCTTGTGTAACTTCACAATTTAACCTTACCTCTACCTTTACTTGCTCCAATTTTCTAATCATATATTTGATCAATCTTGTAAGATCTTGTTTGGCGATTGGAACTGCTGCCAAACGAACCAACCCGCCTAATGTATCTTCTTTCTCACATAAAACAACATGATGTCCTCGTTTTTTAGCCACATAGGCCGCTTCCATTCCTGCAGGACCTCCTCCAATCACCAGTACATTTTTCTTTGCGGAAGTCTCCTGCATGGTTTCTTCATTTTCTAATTCTAAGGATGGATTCACTGTACATGCCACTCGATTTCCAAACATAATTCCGTTTAGGCAACGTAAACATCCTATACATGGACGAATATCTTCTACCTTTCCTTGTTGCGCTTTTTCTACAAAGTTAGAATCACACAAATTTGCACGTCCGATCATACAAATATCCGCACGATTATTTGCGATCAATTCTTCTGCAATCCATGGTTCCGTGATTCTTCCCACTGTTGCTACCGGAATGGATACCTGTTTTTTAATCTCTTCTGCCATTTTTACATGAGACCCCATAGGTGTTCCTGGTGCAGGGATCGAACTGCCTCGCATCACTGTTGTTCCTCCAGATACATGTAAGAAATCCACACCTGCTTTTTCCAATTGCTTTGATACATAAACGGCATCGTTTAGATTCAAGCCACCATCTGTATATTCATCTCCAGAAATACGTACATCAATAATAAAGTTTTTTCCACAAACTTTTCTTACTTCCTTTACAACTTCAAGCGTAAGACGAAGACGCCCATCAAGATCGCCACCATAGGCATCTGTTCTTTTATTATAAAGTGGAGAAAGGAATCCTCCAAGAAGACCATGTGCATGTGCTGCATGAATTTCAACTCCATCTGCGCCAGCTTCTTTCACTCTCCCTGCGGCTTCCCCAAATTGTCGTATGATTACCTTTAATTCTTCTACTGTTACTGCTCTTGGTGCTTCCTTTGCATAATAAGGTCCTACATTAGAAGGTGCAATAAGTTGTGGTGTCCCTGGAATAGGAAATGCCATATAGGCTGGGTGAAATAGCTGTGGAAGAATCTTAGCCCCATACTTATGTACAGAATCCGCTAACTTTTTCCATCCTGGAATATAGGAATCATCGCAAATAGACATATCCCCTGGTAAATATGTATACACAGGCTCTACCGTTGTTACTTCTGTAATGATTAATCCAACCCCGCCTTTTGCTCTTGCACTGTAGTGTTGAATTAGTTCTTCTGTTATATATCCTTTATCAGCCAAATTTGTAGAAATTGGTGGCATAAAAATACGATTTTTTACAGTTGTTTCTCCAATCTTAATTGGGGAAAATAAATGCGGATATTGATTCATGTTTTTTCTCCTTTGTCCTCTTTTTTTCTTTTCATTTTATCATATTCGCCTTTGTGATTCTGTCACTTGCATAGATATTACCCGTCATATTTTGCTCTCTTCCCCTTCATTTTCCCGTTATAGGAAACAAAAAAGAACCCCAAAAAGAAAAAGTGTTTTTACTTTTTCTTTGGGATTCTCACGAGCAATTCTCCCTCTTGCATAGCCTCAACTGTTGCCTGACCATTTGCAATCTTTAGTATGATTTCATCCTCTTTTTGTCGAATAGAGACTTGCGAGTCTTCATATAAGACTGTTTCTGTTTCCTCGAGCAAATGCCATAAAAGTTTCTTCTGCTCTTGATCTAAAATCATTTTTTGATTTTTATCTTCCTGATCGTACTTCATATTGTTCTGAAATTGCTTCCGATAGGCACTTGGTACAATTCCATAAAGTTCACGGAATGTAGCTGTATACGCCTTTGAACTCGGCATTCCACATTCTAACGCAATCTTTTCAATACTTTCCTTTCCTTCCAAAAGTTGTTCCAAGGAAGCACGCACTCTAACATACGATAAATACTTTACAAACGGAATTCCTGTATACCGTTTTAAAAGTTTAGAAGTGTAAGATAAACTAAAAGACAACTGTTTTGCAATTTCACCTAAAGTTAAATTTTCTTTATAATGACAATCTATATATTTAATCGCTTTCATATAGTTCTCATGATAATCTGTATGAAGAGGCAACTGATCAACAGAAAAATTATTTTTGCATTCTGTAATTTGAAGAATTTGCATCATGATCACATTCATTCGATATAAATCATTGCGTTGTGTCATTAATTCCTTTGCAAGCTCACCAATTTTTTTTCTAAGTTGAATATAGGAGTTTCTGTTTTTTGTTTCCGTACAGATTGCTGTAGAAAATCCATTCTGCACATTTCCAGCCATGGCATCAGTCATACGACTAAAATCAATATGAATTGTCAAAATAATTCCTTGATTATCTACGTTTTTCTTATGGAGCATATGGATATCATTTGGCGCAATTATAATCATTTCTCTTTCTTTCAAAAGATAAGAAAACCTTGTTGTGACCGCTTCGTATGTTCCTTTTAAAACATATGATATTTCAAGACTTGACTGCCTGGAAAATATATTTCTCGAAAAGCTATTCATACTTACACTAAGAGGATATCCAAATTTTTGTCCTGAAAAATCATAGTATAATTCCATATTTTGCATAACATCATCCTTACTTTTTATATTGTTTGAGACCTATCATAAATAGCACTATTCCCAAAATACAAAGCACTGGAACTGGCCACCATAATTGTCCTGTCTTAGGTAGTTTCACTGAGTTGTTTTGTTCTTGAACTTTATGTTCTTTCGATGCAACATAAGTATTCGTAAGGATAAATGTCTTTCCTTCCTTGGCAGATGTCACTGTATAATTTTGTGGTACATCTTTTTCCACCACCATCCATGAAGCTTCCTTTGGCAATTGTTTCCATGTATATTCCCAGTTATTTTCTTTATTTAATTCTACTGTATCGTGAATATTTCCATCTTTTACAAGCTGAACAAAAATCTTTTTTGGTCGATTCTTTTTATTTTCTGCATCTTTCCAAATTTTTATTACTTTCAAATCCATCTCTTTCTTTTGGAAAATATCCTCTTGATTATATTTCAAAGATATAGACACCTGAGAATTCCATTCGCCATTTTCCATCCTATTTGGCAAAGTTACAAGCGTAGGCATAGGTGTATAAAGGTATTGCTTATCCTTTGTCTGTTCTCCTAATACCAAATACAATCCTTTTTCCAAATTCTCCCATCGGATCTTTCCCTCAGCATCTGTTTGTTGCCTATCTATGGGATCTATCTGATCTCTTTTCACATACCCTTCTAAGGTTTCTGCTAATGCTCTCCATCCCTCACTATCTAATCCATCTAATACAAGTTGATATCTTATAAATGGTTCTTCCACCTTAAATTTACCTGTTTCTGAAAATGTTGCAACCTTGTACAATGCAAATTCACTTGTTCCCTTTTCATAATTTAAAGATAAACTCATGCTTTCTGTCATCAAATCCGGTTGTTTTGCATAAACACATAGTGTAGATAAGACACTCAAAAGTAAACTGATTATAAATAATCTTATTTTCTTCATCTATTATTTACATCCTCCTTCTTTTTCGTTCTCTTTGAATTTTTTTGATTCCTATTCGAATCACTAAAATAAGACCAAAAACAACAACTGAAATTTTAAACAAATCAATTTTTTTTGCATCTGCTATAACATTCGATTCTTCTGCCGAACGCTTAGAGATGCGATGACCTCTTACAAGAAGTCGATGGGAATTAACCCCATAGGGTGTGCATGTCACAAGTGTGCATAAATCCTTGCCCTCTTCTATTTCCAAAGCTGATACATCATCAGGCTCAACTACCAAACTTTGATCCACTTCATAGTAAAGACTTTGGTCTAATGTATGGAGTATAAAATAGTCTCCCTTTTCCAATCGATCTAAATTGGTAAACAATTTTGCTGATGGAAGACCTCTATGTCCAGATAACACACAATGGGTGCTTTCACCTCCAACCGGAAGGGATGATCCTGCTATATGACCAATCGAAGTCTGTAATGTTTCCTCCTCTATGCCATGATATACTGGCAGAAAAAGATGTATTTTCGGAATCTCTATATAACACATTATTCCTAATGATGATACATTTAAAAGATGCTCATATTGTTTTTTTTCTTCCCCTTTTAAAAACCAACGAACCGAGTTGGATTTGAGTGTTTTATTGTAGGCTTGGGTTTCCGTCCACATTTGTTCATATTCTTCCTCGTTCATTTTCTCTACTTCCTTTGTATAACCTGCGATTGCTTTTGATTGATGTTGGGAATTCCAAAAATCACTCACACTTGGATACAGCAATAAGGAGAGTCCTATGAGAAAAATCACAATCAATATTATAGTCGAACTATTTTTTTTAAACCATTTCATAACGCTCTCCTTATGGTTGTATAGCGTAAGGGTAAAAGTCACTCCCTTTCACCCTTACACTTTTCTTTTTAATCCTCTTTTTTTCTATTCTTTTGTTTTCTTTTCACAGCAAATCCAATTAACGAAACAGCTATTAAAATTCCACCTGCTACGTAAATCATTTGCGTTCCTCTTCCTCCTGTTTCTGGAAGTGTAGCTCCTTTTTTATTTATTATGGTTGTCACAATATTATGGTTGTTTAAAGTTGGTTTTATGTTCACCTGGAACATTCCATTTTCATGACTGATCGTAGTTCCCTGCTCATCTTGAATAGAAATATTAGTTAAAGTTGAAGGAAGCGGTTCTTTATTATAATCTGCATGAATCGTAAAAATAATATCTTCTATTTTGTTATAGCCAGCTGGAGCTTTCGTTTCTACCAGTTTATATTTTCCAATGTCCAAACCTTTAAAATGAAACTTTGTACTATCACCAGCTTCTATTGTTTTTACACTTTCCCACTTATTGTTCTTCATTTGAAATAAAGAAAATGCAGCTCCTGGCAATTCTTGTTTCTTTTCATCTGTTTTATTTACAACAAGTTCATATGTATACACAACAACTTGATCTTTTGGTGTTTGTCCTGTCTGTATCCCATTTGGATTATTTGAAAACTCTAAATATACCTCATTCGGGTTGCCGTCTCCCGCAATGATTGCTTGCTCATTTAAAGTTGCGTCATATTCCACGATGATCTGACTATTGTTTTCTAAACCATCTATTAATTTTAAATTGTTAAATCGCACTTCAAACGAACATTGATCAGAAACTGCTGTTGATGTAACTGTATAATTTGATGGATTAATTACTGTTTTTGTTTCTCCATTCTTCATAAAAACCTTAATAGTGTCTGACTGGAACGTGAACCCTTTTGACAAGGTATCATGAAACACATAACTATAGGACTCATAATCTTTCCAATGGCTTGACAACGTACCAATTAACTGAAATGGAACGCTAGAGCCAATTGCATAGTCAGCAACCTTTTGCCACGCACTATTTGAATTTTCTTGTACCTTCTTAGAAACAGACGGAACACTTGATTTTGGAGTTACCGTAGCATTAGCTACAACCTTGAGCACAAACTCTGTATATGCATCATATCCTTGTACTGAATCCTCTTGATCTTTCACTAAATAATACCCTGCACTTAACCCAGATATCGTACTATTTCCTCCCCCCATTGAGAAAGTACCACTTTTCTGAGTTAAATGTTTGCCTGCTATTTTCGCAAATTTTTTTATCAACTGTGTATTATTATTTTCTTCTGACAAAACTTTACTGACTTCTGCTGCACTCTTACATTTAGAGAACCTTGTTTCCTGTACTTTTAAATCATCTAGCAACTCCTTACTATTCACACCCGCTCCCCACTGTATGTCAGAGAGTACGAAATTTTGACTATCTCTGGACGTTGTTTCTAGACGCCCTGAAAAAACTTGATATGCTTCGTATGTATGTTTGGATGGATTCACAATCGTGATTGTATAGGTGTCATTTTCTACTGCTAATATTGTTCCACTACTTGATAGTATAAAAATAATAGATAAAAATAGCGCAAATATTTTTTTCATGTTTCTCACTTTTTTATTCTCCTTATTTTTTGTTTGTGATAAAAATACCAAAATGAAGTGCTTAACAATAGCATCGCTCCAATCAATGGATAAGCTGCTCTTCCTTTTCCACCTGTTTCTGGAAGTATAAACTGTTTGCTAACATTTGTAACTTGTACAATTTCTTTCCCATCTATCGACTGATCTATAGAATTGCCGTTTCCATTGTATGTTACTTCAAAGGTTTTTCCATTTATTGTTGCTAACTGCCCTTCTTTCATCGGCTGTCCTTGCTCATCTAATTCAAAAACGTAATACTTTATTAACGGATCGACCTCTAATTGTGTAAAAATAGGTCCCGATACCTCTTTTCCATCTCTTTGATAGGTAATTGCATCATGATTGTATGTAATAGTTAGTATCTGTAACGGTTTCTCGTTAGCTTCTTTCTCTTTAAAAAGGCCAAATCGGAAACTACCATTGGATGGATTCTTCAAAGGCGTTTTATCTTCCTTGCAAAACGTTTTCTCGACCTTAATTTCACCTTTATGATTATACGCTGAATATACATATTGTGCATTTTGATACCACGGATGAATTTCTCCAGAAAAGCCACTTGCAATTTCGTCTAGTGTTTTATTTTTCATGATTGCAAAGTAATATGGAATAAGATCTTGTACATAGCCCTGTGGTGCTTGCTCTTCCTTCAAGCAATAAATGGTATCAAATTCCATCCATCTTTTTTCTTGCATTCCATAAGAGAACATAGCAACCCCATCTTGATTTGTCATATTCTCATATTTTTCCCCTTCTAGTTTCCAAGTGCCATCCGACTGTTTTGTTATTTTTTGTACGCTAAAGGTCGCCCCTGGAAGTTTTTTATTCAAATCTTCTTTGTCTAATTTGAAAACCTTTAAACTAGGTTTTGCATCTCCTCCTGCAGACCCTCCGGCTGTATAAGAGAAATCTGGAACAATTACAGAACCTTCATCTGAAACTTCATATCCTTCCCAGTGTGCTATATTAGAAATGGCAATCGTTTCCCCCGGCTTTGCATTTACATAGGTTGTATAGGTAATTTTTAATTTCATAGAGTCTGGAACCGTAATTCGTAAAATCTGCTTATCCGCTTTTTTATCAATCGTAACTGTACAAGAAGCAGTCACATCCTTTTGTGTTGTTTGATCCACTACTCGAATCGTTTCTGGTGCTATTGTTAATGTATTGCTCAATTCATCTACTACGGTTAAATAGTCTGCACCTGCAACCAAATCTTCTCCTAATGGATTTAATTCAATTTCAAACGGATAATTTCCTCCATTATTCTTATCGTAGGTAGTTTTTTTAAACAATGTTTTCCTTTTGAAACTAATTTGATCAGAATCCGACAATACCTTCCCTTGATATGTCACTGCAATAGAATTATTCTTTGTCACATCTTTCCCACTCAATAAAGCATCTTTGTCTGTCACCCTACATACAAGTTGAAATTCCACTGCTCGTTCATCTATATTGTCTCCTCCTGATTGAAGAGAATCAATGTTCCACCTTACTTTTCCTGTACGTCGATTATAATAAGAGATACAATTTTTTTCATCCGATTGTGTTCCTTGTGGTCGATACGTGCTCTCTTTTTTTTCCCATTCTTGATTATTTTCTAACTCTTGAATTTGAGGTGTCTCTGGTTTCTTTTGACCTGCCTGTTGATAATAGTCTGCCATCCAATAAAGTCTTACATAAGTTAGTTCTACTCCTTTTGGAAGCTGATCTTCAATCTCCGCCAATCCTTCCATTGTTCCATCCCAATTGATATGTATCAACCATTCTATGTAGGTTCCTGGTTTTTGGATCAGTTCTTTTGCCAAATTATCTGCAGTTGTATGTGCCCCTGCTTTTAATGTTTCCCACTTTGTTCCATCGAAAGTGAAGGCACCTTGCGTTTCTTTAAATATTTGTTGGCTTTTTCGAACCGTCAAGGTTGCATTATTTCCAGCTACCCATTGACCAGAAATTTTATTATATGTATCAAAAGAATTGGTATATACTTGGGAGTCACGCTTACCCTCTGGCAACTCTGTTGGTGTGGTTTTTATAATTGCATAGATTGCTTGCCCCTTATTTTCCTCTAATTGTATAGCCTTCGAAAATTCTATAAATAAATAATTATTGGCAGAATCTTCTCTAATCTCCCACCGATAGTCTTTTGTTAGATTCTCCTGATCACTATAGATTCCTTCTAGCTGCTCCATATTGCTTACAGCTTTAAACTCTTCAATAGTTTTATAATCCGTTAGATTCTTTCCTTCAGGAAGATAGCCTTTGTATATACCTACCAAAGATTCTTCTTTAACCATTTTGTGAGAACTACTACTTGCGGTATCCTTGATTTTTAAAGAGGACGGAGTCTGATTTCCAGTCACTTTAATTGCCCAATATAATTCCCCATTTTTCCACTGTGGTTTCGGCACGTGGGACGGCTTTTCATAATACCATGCAAGTTTTTCACTAGAATAATGATTTTCTCCTTGAATTTCCACATCCTTATCCACAGAAATACCAGGTATTGTAACTGTAGATCCATTTGGACCTATAACATTCCCTTTAATTTCAAATTTATTAGACACATGAACTTGATACTGCTCCTCCGGATTTTTCATGGTTGAATAATAAGTCAGCAAATACGCATTTGGACCATGCAATTTAAAATCTGATGGTTTAAACGAAAAAGATTGCTGTTGATCAATGTTTAACCAAATGGTCTCTTTTATTGTTCCATTCTTTACGCTTGCAATCGCTTCGGAATCAGATTTTCTTTCTGAAACTGCCTTTTTCACTTCATATACTTCCAGTTTTAAATACCCACTATGAACCATCTGTTCATGTTTCAACGTATCTTTAAACTCTGCCTTTGAAAAATCCCAACGCCCTTCTTCATTTACAAGGACTTGATATTCCTGACTATAGGCAGGAACATGAAACTGCCTTTGAGTTGGTTGTTCCTCCACAAATGCGTTTCCATTTGAGACATATACTTTATCTAACTTAGGTATGGTAACTGTTTTTTCTTGTTTTACTAGTTCACCAGTCACCTTTCTACTCCATGTTTTTTCATCTAGCATCTTATCTACATGACTATCCTTATATTTTTTATTTCCTCCTTCTTGACTATCATCCGAGTATGCTGCCGCAGTATTTCCAATTTGAATTGCTCCATTATCTACTGTCCAAATTCCTGGCTTTACAGAAACTGTGTAGATCAGTGTTTTTTCGTCTCCTGGTGCCAACTCTCCTATGTATAAATCGAAACTCTTTTTCGAAGAATTTTCCGTCTTTATGATTGGATTATCCTCTTTACCACTTGGTTTTACCTGCTCTAATTGAATCTTTTCTCCAGAAATTCCCTTTCCCTTATATAATTGAAATGTAGCTTTCTCATAATCTAAATAAGGATTGTATTTTTCTGTTGGAAAGAAATCAGTAATCTTTACGTTTTGAACCGTATATGAATTCTTCTGATCTGCATAAATTTGAACTTGATAAGAAATCTTCCCTCCATCATCCTGTTCATTTCGTATAAACTCCCCTGCCGTCTTTACAATATCGACGCGGATATTAGGTGTATAGTTCTGTTCCGAATTTCCTCTAAAATATGTCTTGGAATACACAGACGCATCATTCGTTATATGCTGATTGTTACCATTTACATTTGACGGTCTATAGTGGTCTTTTAACTTTACCGTATAAGTCAGTGTTCTTGATTCTTCCGCTGTCATTTTACCAATGTTCCATACTAAAATTCCTGGTTTCACTAACTTATCTACGGCTGGATTTGGAATTTGATTGTCACTTGTTTCATTCCCTAAGTATACTTTGCCTCTTATTTTTCCCTCTGGAATTATTTCAATTGGTCCGTTTTCCTCAGTGCTACCTTCTGCATTCGTTTCTTTTTCCGTTCCTTCTACCCCTATGTACGATTCCACATATTGCTTATTCTCTTTAAAATGATCTACAACTTTTACATCCGGAACATCTGCTGCCCCCGCTGGAACTTGTACCTCTAAGGAATACTTTAAATACAAACCATCCTGTTTTTCCTCCAAAACAGGGGCCTTTTTCTTTACTGTCACTCGGCCATGCTTTGCAGCTACATCTTTTTCAAAATTAATAGTAACTGTTACACCACCTATCACAAGTTTTCCTGGTCCATCCCCCTCTATTTGAGAGCCATCAAACTGAGATTCCACATAAAATTCACCACTAATTTCATGCATCTCTTTGTCTTCTTGTTCCTGAATCCACTCTGAAAAAAATGTGAGAACTACTTGCTTCCCATCCGTTCGAATGGTCCCAATATTTTTCCCATTTGCTTTCAAATCCCCACTGACTTCTGGTTCTTTTAAAAGCGCTGGTAATTGATAGGTAAGTTGTAGACCTGCGTTTTTTAATTTCTGAATGTCAACTCCATGATAGTTAATTTGCAGCAAAACCGTCGCATCTCCTGGAATATCTTTTGTCTCGTCTGTAATTTCTATCCATTTGTTTGTATTCTTATCTTTATATGATACTTTCGAACTCCCAATTAATTTGTTTTTTTCTATATCCATTGGAGTGGATTGTTTTTGCTTATCTGATTTGTTTGTATCCTCTACTTTATTTCGTTCCTGTAAAAAACAACTTTCTGTATGTTGATGTTCCTGTACTTCCAACTTATTACAGATTAATTTTCCATGATCATAACATTTCTCTGTGTGTGTATGCAAAACAATCTCTGGTTTTTCACATGCCAAAACTTGATCATGCTTGTAGCATTCTGCCGTATGTGAATGACCTTCCGTCTCTTCTTGACCACACACAAGTACTTCATCCCACTGGTAACATTCGTCTATATGCTCATGATCTTCTATTGTGCATTGTAATTCACCTTTTTGTCTTTCATAACATGTTTGCTCATGATGATGTGAAGCTTGTTCTTCTTGTTTACAAACAAGAGCTTCTACATCCTTATAGCAAGATGCGTCATGTACATGCTCTTTCACCTCTTTGAGTGGGCAAATAAAAATCCCATCTTCGTTGTAACATCTCGCATCATGTGTATGAACAACATAATCTGCATACCCACAAACCAGTTCTTTGTTTTCGTCATAACATTCTTTCGTATGCTGATGTATTTTTAGATTTTGATCTAGCTCTTTTTCCGCTGTAATTCCAGGTGCCATTTGTGCATAAGCTGTAACAAATATTACCATTGCTGCCAACATCCCTATGATGATATACGTCACTGTTTTCTTGTTTTTCATAATACTATTTGGAAACTGTTTCACATTATCACCTCTTTCATCTCTTGCACCCTATGGGGTTAATCTTCCAAATTTTTGCAATGGCCACACTCTTATGACAAGTTTTCCCAACATCTGCTCTTTTGAAATTGCTCCCATAGACACACTTCTACTATCTACTGAAATCAAACGATGATCTCCCATTACAAACACATGTTCTTCCGGCACTTGATATGGTAATTCTATATCACACTCTCCTGCTTTCGGTTGTAAAACATAAGGTTCTTCTATAAGCATCCCATTTACTTTCACGTTTCCTTCTTCATCTATGTCAACCAAATCCCCTTGCGTAGCAATTACTCTCTTCACTAAAATTTTATTATTATAATAAAATGCTACAATATCATTTTTGTGGAGTTCATTCGTTTTGAAAGCAACAACAACATCTCCACTTTGAAGCGTAGGCTCCATAGATGAGCCATAGATTCGAAGAATCGGTAGAACTTTTGTAGATACGATCATTGTAATCGCTGCTACCACAATAAATAAATACACCATACTTCTAAGGATTCTCTTCTTTTTTTCACGCTTCTCTTCTCTTTGAAGCTCAACCTCCAATTCTTTGATCGTTGGTCTTATTTTCTGTCTTTTTTTATTTTTCATATCTGTATGTTTTGCCCTTCATCTGTGGTAGCAATGAACTCTCTTAGCTCTTTGTGCGCCTCATAAAATGCCTGCAACCTATCTGAAATCTCTGTCCAACGTTTTTCAACTTCAGTCTTTGCATTTTCTTCCATGCGTTCGCATTTTTCCTTCGTCTCTCGCTCAAGCGCACTACACTTTTGCCTTGTTTCTTCCCACATAGTTGTGCAAATTTGTCTCGTTTCTTCTTGTTTTACTTCACACCAGTTTATTACTGCGTTTTCTTTCAATTGTAAAGACTTATTTTGTTGTTCTTCCATAGCCTTAATCTGATCCAATGATTGCTTACTCTCTTTTTGGGCGCTCCGAAATAATTCATTGATTTGCAATGCTGATTTCATAATATCCCCTGGTGTTTCCATCACAAGTTCTTTTTGTTCCAACCTTAAACGTATCTTTTCTATATGACTTCTCACAAGTTCCATTTCATTTTTTTGGTCTTCTATGATTTGTAACAAATCAGTCTTTTTTAAACTACGCATTTCTTTCTCTGTCATAATCCCTATCTTTCCTATCTTTATTCTACAAATGATTTCTGTTTTACGCCTCGTATAACATCACGCTTTGTGCCACTGTATGTGCACGTAAACAACGTTAAATCCCATTTTCCGGAAATCATTTTATCATAACCTGTATCTGAAACAGTTTCTATAGAACTTACAGTATAATAAAACGAATGTCCTTCTATATCCGTAAATATAACTTCTGCTCCAATTGGAATATGCCTTAATTTTCCAAAATGCGATTGATAATTATGTCCTGCAATTATCATATTATCTTGATAAATAGATCCATGATAACGACAAGGAGCAATTTTGGCATTTTCTTCACTCCATTCTTCCATAACTGGAAGGTAACAGTTTATTTTAGGAATTTCTAAAATTCCAATATATCTATTTGCTTCGATTTGTGCGGCTGGCATCTCTCGATCTAAACATATTTCCTTCTGTTCTCTTTCTTCTTTTTTCTGGGCATATACATTTTTTGACAGAAGATGTAAAATATTGGTTGTCTCTTGCCCCGCTCTTTTATCTTGATAAATATTAAAAACAGTTAATCCCAGAGCCGATACTAAAAAGAGCATCCCTATAGTCATAAGAAAAATTTGTATTTTATTTTTTTCTTTCATTTTCCCCTAAATTCAACGTATACTACTCGCTTTTAATGTCGCTTGTCACTTCAATCAACTTCCGTAATCCTTTATGCTCTTCATAAAAAGCTTCCAATCGTGCTGATAACTTTGACCATCTATTTTCAATCTTAACTTGTGTAGTTTTCTCTATCTCTTCGCATTTCTTTTTGGTCTCTTCTTCAAGCTGTGCGCATTTTCTTTTTGTTTCTTCTAATAGTTCCGTGCATTCTTTTTTCGTTTCTGTCTGCTTTACTTCACATCGATCTTTCACATGCTTTTCTTGTTCACGAAAAATATGTTCTTGACGTTCACTTAATTTTTTCACACTGGTAACATATTGTTGCGCAGCTAATTGTGCTTTGTCGAACACTCCGTTTATTTGCAGTGCAGCTTCTGCAATATTCCCAGCTTCCTCTAACTGGACTTCCCTTCGTTGCCACTTTTGCTGTAAAGCATCCAATTCTGCCTTCGCACTTTCTAACTCCTTTTCCTGTTCTATAAGAACTTTAAGGAGTTCTGATCTTTTAAGACTATGTAGCTCTTTCTCTGGCATAACTCATCCTTTTCCTTTCCCTTCTATCACCTCTAAGGTCTAACAATTATAGCATATTTTTACTCAGGTACCACACGTTCATTTATTACATTTTCTTATTTGTAATTATTAGTTTTTTGTATGATTCTTCAAACGAAAAAAACACCGATACAGATGTCTAAATCAATCCATATCGGTGTATAAATATTGTTCCGAATATACCTTCTATATTCTTGCGTCAAATAATCCACAAAAACTATCAATTGGATCTTTTCCTTTAAACGCTTCTTCTCCTGTCATTAAATGGTGAATAAGTGCATCAAATGTTGCAGGTTTTGCATCATAAGTATTGATATAGGTTCTTGCTTGTGGAATATCTGCCAACATCGTTGGCTGTCCACATCCAACTACAACAACTGGAATCTCAAAAATGTACCATGGAATTTCTCCACCACCTTTTGACAAACCAAAGGTCGGTCTTCCACTTTGAACATCACATAACGTAATTACAAGATCCATATCTTTCACAAAATCCGCAATTGCATTCTTCCCTGCAAAGTACAAGTTAAGGTCTGGTTTTTCTCCTGCTGCAATCTGTTTTTTCATTCGATCTAATGGACTTTCATAGATAAAAGCATCAAATCCTTGTTCACATAATTTATCTCTTAAAACTTCTGCAGGATTTTGTCCTGAACCACCAAACAATTTTTTTAGTGCATCCATTCCGCTTTCTGCCGCCTTAATATGAACAATCATAATTCTTTTATACTTCTTAGGTGTAAGTGGAAGCACCTCTTTATCCTTATATTTAACAAGTGTAATACTATCTCTTGCAATGGCTTTGTGCATCTGTTTATGCGCTTCTTTTCCCAATACTTTCTCCACAACTTCAGGCTGCGGAACTAACTCTTCTACACTTTTTTTGTGTAATCCCATGTGTGCTTTTAATCCAAGAATTCGGGTAAGTGCTTCTTCCATTCTTTCTTCGCTGATCACTTTTGTTTGATATGCATGTAGCATTGTATCAAAATCTTCCTGTGGATCATTAAAGAATAAAAACATATCACATCCGGCATTAATTGATGCTGGAAGCATCTGTGCACGTGTCATACGGTCTGTCATAGAAACCATGTGGGAAGCATCTGTAACCACCATTCCATTAAATCCCATGCGGTCACGAAGCAATGTTGTCATAATCTCCTTACTCAAGGTTGCAGGCATCATCTCTTCATCTTTTACATCTGGATTAATTGCCCTTACATATTCTGGAAGCATAATGTGTCCACCCATGATGGCATCTAGTCCATTGTCCATTAATGTTTTGTACACCATACCATATGTTTCATCCCATTGTTCTGGTGTAAAATAGTTAACATTATTAGATAAATGAGCATCACGGAAATCTTGTCCATTTCCTGGAAAATGCTTTGCCGCACATGCAAATCCTGGATTTTGGTGTGCACCATTTAAGTAAGCCGCCCCCATTTTTGCAACACGCTCTGGGTCATTTCCAAAAGAGCGCATGACAACTTCTGTATTTTGCCAATTGTATAAAATGTCACATACTGGAGCAAATGCCATATTACATCCAATGGCAGCTGCTTCTTCATTTGACATTTGTCCAAGAGCGTACGCATACTCTTCTTGATCCGTTGCACCAATCTTTACACCTGACCCAATCATGGTTCCATCTGCACAAGCTCCATCTCCACCTGCTTCTGTATTACAAGCAATAAACAGTGGGATTTTTGCATATTTTTGTAATTTTCTGTTCTGCTCTTGTACTGCTTTTC
Source organism: Ruminococcus sp. (assembly GCA_029256845.1). Taxonomy (GTDB): domain Bacteria; phylum Bacillota; class Clostridia; order Lachnospirales; family Lachnospiraceae; genus JAHHTM01. Next base: position 18,223 of record JARIEI010000006.1, read on the forward strand.
CTGGTGCTGGATTATAGCGACATCCACCCAAATGATAATTTTCCATTAATGATTTTAAATATTCTTCATCAAAAGACTGGGTCAATTGAAAAAATAATTGTCCTACTTTTTCCTCATCACTCATGTTTGCTATGGTATCTTTTACCCATTTACAGTCTTCTTCAGACAAATAATATGGATTTGCTTTCAAATCTACACGCATAATTTTTCCCTTTCTCCTTTGGCTTATTCACTCGATCCAAACGTTTATTTTAAATTGTCCTCAAACAACTTGATTTTTTCACTTTGATAAGGACCCGCATAGGTGCCTTCTACTAGTCTTAGGACTGCTTCCTCTTTAAATTCTTGCCAAGACTTTTCCTCTTTACGAACTAAAATCGGATAATAAAAGACACCATTTTTCATTGCTGCCTGACAATCCCCTGGAGCATCGCCTGTCATCAAAACATTTCTATTTTTGTATCCTTTTTTCAAAAGCTGTTGAATGCAATAGGATTTACTTCCAGCATCTTGTGCTAATACAAGATCTACATAATCAAGCAAGCCATACAATTTCCACTCATCTAGAACTGCTTTTGCATTGGCAGAGGACACAATGGCTATATCCGCATACTCGTGTGCATACTTTAAAGCCTCTTTCACTCCTTCAAATGGACGTTTCTCTTCTTCCGACAACTGATCAATCGATTGATTCACTTTCTTTGACCAAGACAATGCTTTTTCCATGCATATATTATTACTTATTTCTAATGCATTTTGGAGAGAAGAATTTGACAATTCATCGCTTGTTTCCACCCACAATTCGAATTGGTCTATGCCATCTATTGGTGTATACTCATCGTGAATCTCACGGAGCATTTTGGCAAGTCCTTTAAAACGATTAATTCCACGAGTCATGGTGTACAAATTTATTTCATTCCAACGTTTCAAAATAGGACTTTCCCATTTATATAAGTTCCATTCTTCTATCATGCAAGGGCCAAAACAACGAATATGTTTAATATCCATTGTATCCATTGCACAACCGTCCGAATCAACGCAAATAAGAAACTCTTTCTTTTTTACAAACTCTTCTAAGCCCATTTTCATCCTCCTTGCCATGTTAATTTTACAATACAATAAATGCACAAGAACCTGGAGCTACTTCTAAAGATGTATGAAGTTTCACTGGATTCATCTCTGGAAGCTCATTGTTTTCATCAAGTACAAGTGGCATTCCATTTAATGTCATTACAGAAGCTCTCATATTTCCATTTTCTCCTGCTAACATATATACCTCTGCTTCTTTTGGAAGTTCTACGGTAGTTGCTTCTTCCAAACTATTATTAATTACCAAATATGCCAAACCATCTTTCCCGTCTTTTCTACTGTGAGCATATACATGTGCTCCATAACGAACAGGTTCTTTTGTATCATAAACAGCCGTACCCATCAATCGATTCCACAATAAAACAGCAAAATAATTTGGTCTTGGATCAAAGACTTCTCTTGCAAGGAATCCATAATCGCTACTTGCCAATGTGTTATGGAAAATAACCCCATCTGTAATCGTTGCAAATCCTGCCAATTCATTTAATGTTCTAAGAACATCTAAGTAAGTAGATGCCCATGTGTCTCCACCGCCGCCTGCATCTCCTGATTCTGTTACCCACATTTGAGCGCCTTCCACATATTGATCTCGAAGGGGAGCATATGTACGGGCAAAGTTTATTGCAGTCTCTAAATATTCTTCTGAATTTGCTTCTTTAGCATCCCAGTGAGCATGTGGCATAACGGACGCAAGTCTTTCTGACACTCCATTATAATAGTGATAACTAAATACATCCAATGCTTCTTTTGTTCCTTCTAATAAATCTGCACAATCACAAGTATGCATAGCAAGCTGCTCAACACCACCTACAGTTGCATCCGGATTTCCTTTTCCAAACGAAATGTTATCTCCACCTGTTGTACTTGGTCCTACACAGATACATTCTGGATAATTTTCTTTTAACCATCTAAAGAATAAATCGTGGTCTCTACGGTAATGTTCTGGTGTATATCCTTTCGGGAATCCTGTTTCTTCCATCATATTTGGTTCATTTGTAAATTCAGCAGCATCAATTGGAACTCCATATTCTTTGCTAAGTCCAAATAATTTTTCTGCCTCTACTGGTGTCCATGGTTCTTCTGCTGAATGTAATCCTGGGCAGTTTGCAACAGAAACAATTAACTTTGCTCCAATTTCTTTTACAAAATCAAGAACACCAATCCACTGATCTTTCGTTAAAACATTTAAATATCCCTCTGGAACCACTCCATTTGTTGTACCATCAAAATCATAATATGTTTTGGTTGCCCATGTTCCTGAAACACGAACCCAAACCTCTCCTAATTCTTTTGCTAATTTACGAAGTTTTTCATCATATAAGTTAATTGGAGCATATACTTGCATTAAGTCTCGGTACATTGCTTCAATTCCTTCTTTCGTTGGTTCTACGTAGAATATTTCTGTACCTGCAATCTGTTCTGGTGTATAGGCTTTCCAAAAAGTTCCACCTGTTACTTCTGCAAATTCTACATTATAACTCATTAACATTGGATTTATTTCTCGAAGTTTTGTAAGTCCACCAACTTCTAATTTTATTTTTTCTGCCATTTTCTCTTTCCTTTCATTTCCATATTCATTTCAAAAATCCCCCATTGTTTCAAAAATCATCTGTTTGTTTTTGATACATGAGGGATTTCCTTTTTTGTGATATACGTTTTATTATTCAGCTTTTTCCGCTTTTTCTTTTAAAATTCGAGCATTTTCTTCCACACGTTTTTTATCAAGTGGATATAAGAACCACAATGCTGCTGCTAAAAGGATAAATCCAATTGCTGGTACTAAACAAGAAAGATTGAAAATACCTTCTGTAACCTTTGGATCAAACGCTGTCTTTTTAGAATATCCAATTAAGCTAAGTAAGAATCCTGTTACTCCTGCTGAAGCTGCCTGTCCTAATTTTCTTGCAAAAGAATATACTGCGTAAATCGTACCATCGGAACGATCTCCTGTACGAACTTCTGTATCATCAATTACATCTGTAATCATCGCCCAACAAATTAAGGCAAATGCTGCTAATCCAAGGTATGCAAGTGCATATAATCCTACATATAACCATGCATTCTTTGTATGTGTTAACCAAATTCCGATAAAAATTACAGCTCCAAACAAAGATCCTAAAATTGCAAGTTCTTTTCTACCTAATTTGATCTGCAATTTAACAACTACTGTAGAAAGAAGTAATGTCATTACTAAACCAACCATACCAGCTGCTGACTGTGCTTGAACATTTTTGAAGTAGTTTGGATAAACATATGCTGCCATAGACTGCATTGTTAATTGAACCAATAACATCAAAATAGAACAAACAACAATTCCGATTAATGCGCGGTTTGATAATAATCCTTTGATTAATGTTTTAAAATTAAATTTATCTGTTTTTTGTTCAACTTTCACACGTTCTGTTGACATACAATAGCAAAGTATGTAACAGATTACTGCTCCAATAGAACAAATTGCTGCTGCAAATGTTGTCTTTGGTCCAGAAAGAATTTGATTTCCATTTGCATCTTCATAATATACGATCAGCGGAAGAACAACGGAAATAAATGCTCCTGCTAATGTTGCACCAATGGTACGGAAACTTGACAACTGTGCACGTTCTTTTGGATCTCCTGAAAGTGCTGATGCCATAGAACCATAAGGAATATTAATACTTGTATAGAATACACTTCCCCATAATAAGTAAGTACCAAACATCCAAGCAATCTTAAATCCCATTGACATATCTGCAAACCATGAAGCATACATCAAAAATGATGCAACAGCTACTGGTCCACACATTCTACGAATCCATGGAAGAAATTTTCCTTTCTTTCCTGGACGGCTACGGTCTACGATTTCTCCCATTGCCACATCTGTAAATGCATCAACAATACGAGCAGCCATCATCATTGTTCCAACTAACGCTACAGAAACACCCATAACGTCAGAATAGAATTTCATTAACATAACACTAGAAAGAATGAATGTGAAGTCATTACCGAAATCACCGAACATATATCCTAGCTTGTCAACCAATCCAAACTTTTTTACTGTTCTTTCGTTGTTACTCATTCGTAACATCCTCCTTTTTTAGTTTTTTTCTATTTCTATCAATTTAATATTTATACTTTCTATAAATCCTTCTGGCACCATGCTTCCAGCCATATCACGAACTCGCTCAAGATTCATCCCTTTAATCATGTCCCACATACCTTCACCTGGTGTGATCTTCATGTTCATTGTAAGTTTAACTGCATTTTGCACAATCTCAAACGCTTCTTCACATTTTGCAATTTCTTCAAATGTATCTTTAATACTATACATTCCTTCTGGGAATTCTAATGGTGCATCAAGATCCAGATCTCCTACCATTTTAAACCAGTTTGCAACGCCTTCTGCACGTTCATTCATTTCTGGTAGAACATAAACTTCTGGCTCTTTTTCAACTTTTTCAAGGGTAATACTGTCTTTTACATCTCCTGCAACTGCAAGAACTGTGTTATGTCCTTCTTTTAGTGCAACTGTGAATACAAATACTTTATCTGCACTTTGTTCCTCTACTTTTTCTCCATTCAAATACAATGTAACTGTTGGCTGATTGGAGTAAACACGGATTTGTGTTGTTTCTCCGGCACGTTGTGCGTATCTTCTTCCACATACATGAACCATTGGTTCTTTATTCCAATAAGCTTTATAAACATAATAGCTGTCTTTCTTTGTTTTGCGGTCCATTGTAACAAGACCTTTGTTGTTTCTTCCGGAAACGCCTCCTTCATCACGAGCTGCACATCCAAAATCAAACATATTCCATACATGAGAAGACCAAATCCATGGACGTTCATCAAATACTTTTGCCATATGTTCATGATATAATGCCTGATATTCCTCACTGTAATCTTTACACTGTGGATTTGGACCGTGATAAGTTATAATTCCTTCACAACCATACTCTGACATTCCAAGACAAAGGTCTGGATGTTTTTCATGGAACATATCTAACCATGGACCATTGTCTTCCATTTTTCCACCATACCATCCAAAATAATGGTTATAACTAATCACATCTGTCAATGTATGCATTGGACCTTCTACTGGTGTCATACTTACATGCGCAATTGCTGTCAATCTTGTTGGATCCAACTCTTTTGCAAGGGCATTTAATTCTTTGTGGTTTTCCACTAATTGTTCTGAAATTCCACCGATCAGAATCTCATTTGAAATTCCCCAGAAGCAAATAGATGGATGATTATAATTTTGAATAATCAATTCTTTTAACTGGCTAATGCAATTTTGATGGGCTTGTGGATCTTTATTCATAACACTGATAAATGGAATCTCTGCCCAAACAACAAATCCAAGTTCATCACATGCATCATAGAAGTCTTGACTATGTTGATAATGTGCAAGTCGAATTGTATTTGCTCCAAGCTCCTTGATCATTCTTGCGTCTTCATAATGTTCTTCTCTCGTAAGTGCATTTCCTTCATATAAGCGATCTTGATGACGGCTTACTCCACGAAGTGGTGTTTCTTTTCCATTGATAATGAATCCTTTATTTGGGTCACATGAAAAACTTCTTACACCTACCTGAGCAGACACTTCATCAAAAGATTCGTTTCTTCTTTGAAGGTTTGCAGTTACTGTATAAAGATAAGGATCATCAATTTCCCATTTCTTTGCATCAGGAACATAAATCTTTACTCTTGTATCATCAGCTGGACGACAAGCAGCTCCAACTTCATTTCCTTCTTTATCGTAGATTGAATATAACACTGTAAAGTTTTCATCTGCACCTTTTACATATGTTACAATTTCAAATTCTGCTCCACCGCATTCACAAGGAACTGGTGTTACCTGAATACCAGGTCCTCCATAGTATTCCAAATCAAAGTGTGCTTCTGGAACACTTATGAGATTTACTCCTCGATACAATCCACCATAAAATGTAAAGTCTGCTGACTGTGGGTACACGCTTTCTTTTCGTTCATTGCTACAAGCAACAACTAAAAGGTTCTCTTCCTCCTCTTTGCATAAATCTGTAATATCTGCACGGAATGTGGAATAACCACCCTCATGATAAATAACTTCTGTTCCATTTACGTAAACAGTTGCTTGCTGACCAGCTGCAAGAATTTCCACAAAAACTCTATCTCCACCAAAAGATTGTTTTGGCATATCAAATGTTTTCGCATACCAATATCTTCCTTTGTCATAGCTTCCGTTTCCATCATGACCATCCACTGCATTCCATGTGTGTGGAAGATCAATCGTTTGCCAATTAGTTGGAAGTGTTGTTGGAAGTCCAGCATCTTTCTGAATGAATTTCCAATTCTTGTTTAAGTTAACAATTTTTCGCATAAAGCATTTCTCCTTTTGTACTTGATTTCCATAGGAACCTCACTATTTATTGTCTTAATTTTAACAGTTATCACTTTTTATAGTTAGTATAATTTTTATCTATATCTATATAATTTTTACTGGGTCTTGATTTTCCCTAAAAATTGTACCATAATAGATAATAATTATACCATTCAATCAAAACACTTCCTTAGAAGTTATCTTTCACGAAATGAGGTATTTTATGCATTATCAAGCAGAATTAAATTTTTTACAAAAGATTTTTAACAACTTTCATGTTAGTACAAATATAATTTGCCCTGAAACATCCCCGATTCCAGAATTTGATCTAGGACTTCGTCGTATGATCAACAATAATGTTAATTATGACTTATTAATCTCTTTAAACTCAGATATTACACAATCAAATGTCATTTATCGAATTCACGATGAATTTTTTTGCAATTACATTTGTCTTCAGCTTCCAAATGATAAAACTTCCGCTTCACATTTGGTTATTGGTCCTTATACCACACGTAATATTACAAAAACATTGCTTTTACAGCTTACTGCACGATTTTCCTTATCTCCAAAACAATTGAAACAACTGGAGAAATATTACACTAATCTAATCATGATTCCAAACGAGGATACTATTTTTTCTGTTGTCACGACATTTGGTGAATTTCTTTGGGGTGGAATCGAAAATTTCACGGTTGAAACTATCGATAAACGAATTCCGGACCGTGTAGAACCAATCGCAACAAGACCTGATTTTCAAGAACCAGAAGAAGCATTTCTTACAATGCAGATCTTGGAAAAGAGATATGAAGCTGAAAATGAACTCATCCATTCTGTATCACAAGGTCTTATTCATAAAGCCGAAATGGCTATGATGAATAACAACTTTTTATCCTTGGAGCAACGTGTTTCTGATCCCGTACGCGACATTAAAAACTATTGTATCATTATGAACACCCTGCTTCGTAAAGGTGCAGAACAAGGATTTGTACATCCTTTGCATATCGATAGTCTTTCTTCCCGCTTTGCACGCAAAATTGAACAGGTTACTTCACCAGAAGGAGGACAGGCACTGCAAAAAGAGATGATACACAAATATTGCTTACTCGTAAAAAATCATTCTATGAAAGGGTTTTCTCTCCTCGTTCAAAAAGTAGTGACAAGAATTGATTCCGATTTAACAGCGGATTTAAGTCTAAAAACTCATGCAGAACTTCTAAATGTCAATGCCAGTTACCTTTCCACACTCTTTAAAAAGGAAACTGGAATGACGCTTACTGATTATGTCAATAAAAAACGAATTGAAAATGCCGTATTTTTGCTAAATTCCACAAATATGCAAATCCAAACGATTGCTCAACACTGTGGCATTCCGGATGTTAACTATTTTACAAAACTATTTAAAAAATTTATTGGAAAAACTCCAAAAGAATACAAAAACGAACTTACTTAAAAAAGAGTATTCACTTTAGATCCAATTTTTGTGTTTCTAAAGTGAATACTCTTTACTATTTTTTATGATTTCTATAGATCAAATCCAAAATAACGCACTGCATTATTATAGGAAATACCTTTAATAATTTTTTCTAACGTTTTATAATCGGCTGGGTATTCCCCATTTTCAACCCATCCACCAATCAATTCGCACAAAATGCGTCTAAAATATTCGTGTCTTGTATAAGAGAGAAAACTTCTAGAATCTGTTAACATCCCTATAAAGTTCCCTAACAATCCAAGATTCGCTAGCGAAATCATCTGATCTGTCATTCCTGTTTTGTGGTCATTAAACCACCATGCACTACCTTGTTGAATTTTCCCAACTGCCTCAGGTCCTTGAAAACATCCGATTATCGTTCCAATAGCAGCATTATCTACTGGATTTAAGGAGTAAATAATGGTTTTTGGAAGTTCATCACTTACAACCAATGCATTAAGATAATCTGCCATTTCAGATGATGGTGCAAAATTATAAATACAATCCACACCTGTGTCTGGACCAATCTCTTTATATATTTTTTGGTTGTTATCTCGTTTTACTCCATAATGAAGTTGCATAACCCAATTTCTTTTATGGTATTCTTTTCCCAAGGCAACCATGTAAGCCGTTTTGAATTTCAATGTTTCTTCGTAACTAAGTGTTTTCCCATCTAGTCTTTTCGCAAAAATTCCTTCAATTTCCTCTTTTGATGCCGGTTTGTACATAACATACTCTAGTCCATGATCTGAAACACTACATCCATTTTTTGCGAAAAAGTCCATACGAACTTTTAATGCCTCAATTAATGTTACAAAGTTTTCTATCTTCACATGACTAACCTCACTTAATGTAGCAAGGTATTCCAAATAATCTAGTTTTTCTAGATTCATCGCTTTATCTGGTCGCCACGCTGGAAGAACTTGTACATCAAAACTATCATCTTCTGCTATTTTTTTATGCCATTCCAAAGAATCTACTGGATCATCTGTTGTACATACCAGTGTTACATTTGATTGTTTAATCAAATTTCGTGCACTCATTCCATCCTCTTGCAATTTCACATTACAAAGATTCCAAACTTCTTCTGCTGTATCCCCATTTAGATATCCATCATATCCAAAATATTTCTTTAATTCTAAATGGCTCCAGTGGTACAGTGGATTTCCAATTGCCATTTCTAACGTTTCTGCCCATTTTTGAAATTTCTCTCGATCTGTTGCATCTCCTGTGATATATTTTTCCTCTACACCATTGGAACGCATTTGACGCCATTTATAATGATCTGCACCTAACCACACTTGCGTAATATTTTCAAACTTTCTATCCTCATATATTTCTTGTGGATTCAAGTGGCAGTGGTAATCCAAAATAGGCATACATTCCGCGTATTCATGGTATAATTTTTGCGCTGTCTTTGAAGATAACAAAAAATCTTCATTCATAAATGTTTTCATGGATTTCCTCCTAGTTTTTCGATTGTTTTTTATTGATTGTAACTGTTTTTTTAGTCTTTGTAAATTTTTTCAAATAGAAATGTAGCTGTCACAAATGTGACAGCCAGATTTCAACATAGCAAATTGGGTTTATCTATTATCTCTGGACACGTCCGGAAGCATCGCCACCGGCAAGTTTCTCAACTTCATCCATTGATACCATATTAAAATCACCCTCGATAGAGTGTTTTAGACAAGACGCTGCAACTGCAAATTCAATTGTTTTTTGTGCGTCATATCCATTTAATGATGCTGCAATCAATCCGCCTCCAAAGCTATCTCCACCTCCGACACGGTCTACGATATGCATGTTATATTTTTTACTAAAATAATAGTCTGTTCCATCATATAACATTGCAGACCAAAGATTGTCATTTGCAGAAAGAGATTCACGCAATGTAATTGCAACTTTTTCAAATCCAAAGCGATCTGCCAACTGTTTTGCAACATCTTTGTATCCTTCATGATTTACTTCACCTGCATATACATCTGTATTTGCAGCCTTAATTCCGAATACATCAGAAGCATCTTCTTCGTTTGCGATACAAACATCCACATACTTACAAAGTTCACCCATCACTTTTCCAGCTTTTTCTTTGCTCCACAATTTATTTCTATAATTTAAGTCGCAGGAAATTTTAACTCCCGCTTCTTTTGCTGCCTTACAAGCCTCTAAACAAATTGCTGCTACATTATCATTTAATGCTGGAGTAATACCTGTAAAGTGGAACCACTGTGCGCCTTCAAAGATTTCTTTCCAATTAAAATCTTCTGCTGAAGCTGTGTAAATTGAAGAACCTGCTCTATCATAGATAACTTTTGAAGGTCTTTGTGATGCTCCCTTTTCAAGGAAATAAATTCCGACTCTATCTCCACCACGTGCAATATAAGAGGTATCTACTCCGTATTTTCTAAGAGAATTAACAGCAGCCTGTCCAATCTCGTGTTTTGGAAGTTTCGTAACAAATTTTGCGTCAAATCCATAGTTTGCAAGAGAAACTGCTACGTTTGCTTCTCCACCACCGTAAGTTGCACCAAATGTTTCCGCTTGAACGAAACGGTAATATCCTTCTGGTGCTAATCTTAACATAATTTCTCCAAATGTAATAACTTTCTTACTCATACTCTTCCTCTTTCTAATTACTTATTTCGAATCTCAGCCACAAGCTCTACTGCTTCTTTTACAAGTGTTTCAATCTCATCAAATTTACCTTCTTCTACAAGGCTGCCTTTTACCATCCAGCTTCCTCCACATGCCACGATCTTATCACATGCTAAATAGCTTTCAAGGTTTTTCGCATTTACCCCACCTGTTGGCATAAACTTCACTCCAACATATGGTGCTGCAAGTGCCTTAATTGTTGAAACTCCACCAAACTGCTCCGCTGGAAAGAATTTTAACACCTTTAACCCTCTCTTTACAGCTTGTGCCACTTCTGAAGGAGTAATGCATCCAGGGAATACTGGAATATCTTTACTTAAACAGTAGTCTACAATCTCTGGATCAAATCCTGGACTAACAATAAATTTTGCACCTGCTGCAACTGCACGATCTACCTGATCAATCGTAAGAACAGTTCCTGCGCCAACAAGCATTTGTGGATACTCTGTTGCCATAATGCGGATCGATTCTTCCGCAGCATCTGTACGAAATGTTACCTCAGCACAAGGAAGACCTCCTTCACATAATGCTTTTGCAAGTGGTGCTGCATCTTTTGCATCATTTAAAACAACAACTGGTACTACTCCCATTTTCTGAACTTTTTCTGATACATTACTCATGATATTTCTCCTTATACGCGATCTGTTTGTTTCATATTGTGAAACCTTGTTTCATATTGTGAACTTCTTTAATTCTTATTATACTCAAGATTACTTTCTTGTCAATCGTTTTTAACCTATTATTTCATATAAAACTTTAAATAAAATTTGCTATTTTACAAAAAACATGCTACAATACGTTCCAGTCTGTTGTTTCATATCATGAAACACAGTTTTATAATACGTGCGTTACTATCTTCGATAGTTTGCTCACATAGAACAGGAGGATTTCCTATGGAAAACGAGCGAATGGAATCACCTAAAAACCCAATACAAGTTTCTGAACGTATTTTTCACACAATTGAATGCCTTGCAAAAAATGGTGCCATGGGTCTGCAAGAACTAAGTAACGAACTTTCTCTTAACAAAAGCACGGTTCATCGCATTTTAAACTCCTTAATGTGCATGGACTATGTCCGGCAAGATCCCGAATCATCTAGATATAGTTTGAGCTTTAAAATTTGCAGCCTTGCCAATCAAATTCTTTCAAAAAACAGCATGATCGACGTTGCCAGGCCCTATTTGAAAGAGTTATCTTCCGTTGCTGGTGAAACGGTTCATCTGGTTCAAATTGATGGTGTAAATGCAATCTACATTGATAAAGTGGAGGCTTTTAAAAATTCTGTCCGTATGATCTCTATGGTTGGAAAGAGCATTCCTCTTTACTGCTCCGGCGTGGGGAAGGCTATGCTTGCCGACTTACCAGATGATAAAATTGAATCCATCTGGGCACATAGTTCCATTGAAAAACTCACTCCATATACGGTGACAAACTACCCCGATTTCCTTGCACTAATCAATGAAACGCGAAACGTAGGATATGCCATGGACAATGAAGAAAACGAATTAGGTGTTCGATGTATCGCTGTTTCGCTAAAAGAATACAACGGAAAATCAAAATATGCGATTAGTATTTCTGCTCCAAAAGACAGGATGACTGATGCTCGAATTTGTGAGCTAAAGCAATTGATCTTAAAAACAAAACTACAAATCGAACATGAACTAAAGGCATTCTAGAACAATTGTTTTTTGTGTTTATAATGGAATGGCTGCAAAAGAGCGATGCTCTTGTGCAGCCGTTTTTTATACATATTTCTTCAATGTTGCACGAATTGCTCCAATTCCCGCTGTCAATTCTTTAAAGTAACTACATACTTTTTCTGCCATTCCTACTTCGTAAAGATTTACTCCGAAGATTTTCTTGTTTTCCAAAATAGGTTTTAATTCTTGTTCAATTTCTTCTACTGATTTTTCTTCTCCAAGTTTGAATACTGAAACATATGGGCAAACCGTATCCAAAAGTGGATCTGGACTTAATGTAAATGTATTTCCCTTATCATCGATTGCCATCAAGTATCTTAACCATCCAGCAAATAATAATGGAATTAATTTTAAAGAATCAACCTCTAAGTTTTCTGCTGCAGCATATGCTTTAATTGTTTCTCCAAAACGAATTGCAAGTTTCTGTGATGTATCTG
>JARIEI010000153.1 GCA_029256845.1 Ruminococcus sp.
TGGTGTTAGAATATAAATAGTACAAAATAAACATGACCATTTTCAATAAATAGTATATGATAGTCATAGATCAAGGAGGAGAATGGTTATGGCAAAAGGTACAAAATATTCACAACAGTTTAAAGAGGATGCGGTACAGTATCGATTGGATCATCCGGAATTGCCACTTCGCAAGGCAGCAGAGAATCTGGGAGTCAGTGAATCCGCACTGAAAAACTGGATGAAAGCAGCAAAGGAACACGAAGGCTCGATCCCTACCCGTGGTTCTGGTAATTACGCAAGTGACGAAGCAAAAGAGATTGCCAGATTACAGCGTGAATTACGAGATACGAAGGATGCTCTTGAAGTGTTAAAAAAAGCAATCGGTATTCTGGGAAACTGACAAAAACTCTTTACACGGCTACTTCTGAGTACGTGGAAGAAATCAAATCCCTGCCTGTGAAACGTCAAGTTTCTGTCAGCGGAATACTGAAAAAATTAGGCGTTTCACGTTCGGGTTACAATGCATGGAAGAAACGGCTTCCTTCGGACACGTCTGTTCGCCGTACAGTTTTAAAAGAAAAAATCCAAAAGATTTACGAAGATTCTCATCAAAACTACGGCGCTCCTAAAATTACTGCAGAATTACGGAAATCTGGAGAATGTATTTCCGAAAAAACAGTTGGAAATTATATGCGTCAAATGGGAATTAAAGCACAATGGGTAAAACCATATATCCAAACAACGATAGATTCTGATTTTAGTCAGCAACTAAAGAACATTCTCAACGAGGAATTTAATCCTGATCAACCAGATGCTGTCTGGTGCTCGGATATTACTTATATTTGGACGTTTGAAGGATTTGTATATCTTACCAGTGTCATGGATCTGTATTCTAGAAAAATCATTTCCTGGGTATTGAGTGAAACACTAGGGGCATCCCATGTAGTAGAATGTATTGAAAAAGCAAAACGTGTAAGAAATGTTGAGAAACCGTTGATTTTTCACTGTGACAGGGGATGTCAGTATGTATCAGAAGCCTTTCAAAAAGCAACGAAAGGAATGATTCGTAGTTATTCGAAGAAAGCATATCCATGGGATAATGCTTGCATCGAATCCTTCCATGCACTCTTAAAAAGAGAATGGATTAATCGGTTTAAAATCTTCAACTACACGCATGCATATAAATTGATTTTTGAATACATCGAAACATTTTACAATACAATACGCATTCACAGTCATTGTGGATATTTGTCTCCAACTGAATACGAGGAACAATATCTCCAAAAGCTCGAAAAGAATGCAGTAAAGATTGCAAGTTAAACTTGGCTAAAAATAGAGAAAATTGGTTACATTTAATTTGTACTTTTTCTTGACATAGGACCATTAGCGGTCAGAAAAATTACAATGGTGTCCGGGTGCTGGGGCTTAATCTGCTTGCATAATTCAAAGCCGTTCCCGTCGGGCAGGTTAATGTCCATTAGCACCATATCAAATTCCTGTTGCTGGATGGCTTCAGCTGCTGTTCTGGCATTTAATGCAGATGTTACATCATAACCATCTGCAGTCAAATTATATGTTAACATCTTATTCAAGAAACTATCGTCTTCGACAATTAGAATCTGTTTCAATTTCTCACGTCCCTTCTATTATGGAATAGTATAACATAAAAATGTCTCTAAAATGTTACAGCACTTATATTTTTAAATAATACAATAAACATTAACCTTCCACAGATTTTAAATGTAAAAAACCTCTGAAACATCATTTTAGACATTTCAGAGGTTTTCCTTTACTCTAAATCTTCTCCATTGGTTCTAATCAGCTTTTGATACCAATAGAAAGAATCTTTTTTGATTCGTTTGAAAGTTCCATTTCCTTGATCATCT
>JARIEI010000152.1 GCA_029256845.1 Ruminococcus sp.
CTTAGGAGGACCCTGTTATATCCATTTAACTAACGAGACTTATATAATTAACATTTCAATTTTATACTATATTTTTCTTTTTGTCAATTTCTTCTGGCCAGTGTAATTTGTTGTTATTCACACCATCACTCCACTTGCCAGAAGTTATTCACATTTTCTTTGATTTATCCAAATGGTTATACACCTAGAAATTTATTGTTCCTTGAAGCCATATCGTTCCTTTAAATCTTCTACCAATCTGTGGTTCTCCAAGTACCTTATTGACAGGAACACATACGTCAAACTGCAATTCATTTACGTCTAATTTCAGTTGATATACTTCTTCTTTTGTTAAAATATTTTCTCTCTTTCTCACAGCAATTATCTTTCCCATAATAGAATAAAGATCACATTCAATTCCATATGGCATCATATAAGTATCCACAATTGTGAAAATATCTTCACTTGCAAGTCTTCTTGAAACTTTTGAATAGGTATCAATATCATCTAAAGTCAAGGATTCAATAGCCGATTGATCTCCACCTCGTGCTGCACTCAACAACATTTTTCTATTGTCCGAAACTTTCTTTTCTTTTTTAACCTGCGATTCACTTTTACAAACTGGGAATAGTATTCTCCCCGATAAAGCCAATCCTGAAAAAGTAACCGATGTAGGTGCTCCCTCTGATAGGCCAATCTGTTTTTCTCTCATATATTCTATTCCATTTTGCAAATGAAAAATGAGACTGATTCCAACTCTTGGATCCTCACAGATTCCGATATAATCTTCTCGATCAATTTTTCGATCAATAGCTACTTCAGCATATGTTGTAATTCCACTTCCTTCAAAATATGGAAAATAATAATCAGGATCAAAGTTTTCCTCTTCATCAAGCTCTCCTAACAAAGTTATCCCCATATCTTGTCCATATTCCTTTTGGTATTCACAATAGTCCGTGAAATTCTTATAAGAAACTACAATCTGATGTGTACATTGCTCTTTTACCTGCAATAATACTTCTTTGAGTTCTTTTTTCGTATTTAGATTGCTAAAACCAATTGCTTTTAAATATTGGTGCATTATTTTCTCCAATTATATTTGATTAATTTTTTGGTACAATCTTGTCACATCCACCCATATAAGGACGAAGAGCTTCCGGAATACGAACAGATCCATCTGCTTCGAGATTATTTTCCAAAAATGCAATAAGCATACGTGGTGGTGCAACAACCGTGTTATTTAGTGTATGTGCAAAATATTTACTATCTTCTCCTTTTACACGAATTCCGAGTCGTCTTGCTTGAGCATCTCCTAAATTAGAACAGCTTCCTACCTCAAAATATTTCTTCTGTCTTGGAGACCATGCCTCTACATCCACAGATTTTACTTTCAAATCCGCAAGATCTCCAGAGCAGCACTCTAAGGTACGTACAGGAATATCCATAGAACGGAATAAATCTACAGTATTCTTCCATAATTTTTCATACCATTGCATACTTTCTTCTGGCTTACAAACAACGATCATTTCTTGTTTTTCGAACTGATGAATACGGTATACCCCTCTTTCTTCTATACCATGTGCTCCTTTTTCTTTACGAAAACATGGTGAATAACTTGTAAGCGTCTGTGGAAGTTGATCCTCTGTAAGCTGTGTATCGATAAATTTTCCAATCATAGAATGCTCGCTTGTACCAATCAAATAAAGATCTTCTCCTTCAATCTTATACATCATAGCATCCATTTCTTCAAAACTCATAACGCCTGTCACTACGTTACTACGAATCATAAATGGTGGAACACAATATGTGAATCCTCTATTAATCATGAAATCTCTTGCATAAGAAATGACAGCAGAATGAAGTCTTGCGATGTCTCCCATTAAGTAATAGAATCCGTTTCCGGCAACTTTTCTTGCGCTATCAAGATCAATTCCATTAAAACGTTCCATAATTTCCGTATGATAAGGAACCTCGAATTCTGGTACAACTGGTTCCCCAAATTTTTCTAACTCCACATTCTCACTATCATCTTTTCCAATTGGTACAGAAGGATCGATTATATTTGGAATAAGCATCATATCTTTTTTCAATTTTTCTTCTACTTCTTTTTCTAATTGAGATAATTCTTCGATGCGTGCTGCATTCGCTGAAACTTGTTTCTTTACTTCCTCAGCTTCTTCTTTTTTTCCTTGTGCCATAAGCGCACCAATTTGTTTTGAAATTCGATTTTTATCTGCACGAAGTGCTTCTACTTCTTGCTTAATCTCTCTGTTTTTTTGATCAAGTTCAATAACCTCGTCTACTAATGGTAATTTTCTATCCTGAAATTTATTTCGAATATTTTGTTTTACAATTTCAGGATTACTTCTTAAAAATTTAATATCTAACATTATTCTTCCTCCTCAATGTCATCCTTTTTTTCTTTTTCTACTTCTTTTTCTACTTCTTTTTCTACTTCTTTTTCTTTATCTTTTAGTTGATCTACATTTTCATGCTTATCTGTATCATCTATTTCATTTGTTAGAAAAGTTGTTTCACCTTTCAAATCATACACTTCTTGATATATTGCTCTGTCTAATGATTCTCTTTCTTCTTCTCCAAGTTCCACATAACTTTGTCCGTTGACAATTTCTTTTATATAACTATAACTTCCATCTGTACTATGAAGTACATTCAAAATCCATCCATTGTTGTTATCATCCAACATTGTAAGTGCGAAGCTTAAATTTCCACCCATTTCATCAAAGGCGTCATATTTTACAACCCCCATTTTTTGAAATGTTTTTGAAGCTTTTCTATTAATTTCAAACATATCTTTCTTGTTCTTATCAACTAATTCTAAAATTTTATCAAGTTCAGAGAACCTCTCTATAAAGCGTTCTTCTAGATTCTTTCCATCTTTTCCTTTCATAAACGAATTATATTTATTTTTTAATCGTTCGTATTTTAAATTTACTTTTATAAGAAATGCAACAAGAACAATTTGTATCAAGAATAGTGTGATTAACAAATATGCCGGATCAACTCCAAGCTTATTTAACAAACTATTCTCCATTTACTCTCCTCTAATTTTTACGTATAGACATAATCATGTCGAATATACGTTCGAGTTCTTCTTCTGAATAATACTCGATTTCAATTTTACCTTTTCCATTTGATTTCGGATTTACGTTTACTTTTGTTCCAATAATACTTTTCATTTTCTCTGCTAAATTTTCATAAATGAATGAAGGTACTTTTTCCTCATTTTTCTCTTCTTTTTTAGGTTTTTTCAACAATTTAACTAGCTTTTCTGTTTCTCTTACACTTAATTTTTCATCAAATATTTTGTTTGCAAGCATATATTGTTGTTCTTCATCATCTATAGCTAGTAATGCTCTAGCATGTCCTGTTGTGATCATGTCATCAACTATCATTTGCTGAACACGAGCATCTAATTTTAATAGTCTCATAGAATTTGTTACAGCAGTTCTACTTTTTGAAACCCTTTCTGCAACTTCGTCTTGCTTAAGATGAAATTCATCCAATAATTTTTTATAAGCCATTGCTTCTTCTATTGGATTCAAATTTTCTCTTTGAATATTTTCTATCAAAGATATTTCAAGAATTTCCTGTTCCGTAAAATTCTTTATGATTACTGGAATTTCTTTTATTCCAGCAATTTTAGCCGCTCTCCATCTTCTTTCACCAGCAATAATTTCATAATAATCATTCTTTTTTTGTACAAGAAGTGGTTGAAGAATACCAAATTGTTTAATTGAATCCGCCAATTCGAGCAATGCATCCTCATCAAAATCTTTTCTCGGCTGTTCTCTATTCGGTTCTACTTTGTTGATTTTAACAAGGACCTCTCCTGATTTATCATTTTTTTCCTTCTTATTCTCATTCAAAGATTTTTGATTTGACTTTACTGTTGTTTTTGATGTCTTATCACTTTTATCTGGAATAAGGCTATCAAGACCTTTTCCCAACCCATTTCTTTTTACAGCCATTTTACTCTTCTCCTTTATTAATCACTTCTTCTGCTAACAGAAGATAGCTTTCTGCTCCAGTTGATTTTGGATCATACAAATTAATCGGCATTCCATAGCTTGGTGCCTCTGCTAATCGAATATTTCTTGGTATAATTGTTTTATATATTGTTTGATCCAAGTTCTCTTTCACATTTTCTACTACTTGGAGAGATAAATTGGTTCTCGCATCGTACATAGTAAAAACTACGCCTTCCATAACCAAATTAGGATTTAATCTTTCCTTAACCAAATCTATCGTATGTATTAACTGACTTAATCCTTCCAGCGCATAATATTCACATTGAATCGGAACAAGTACGGAATCTGCTGTTGTCATTGCATTTATTGTTAACATACTCAAAGCTGGTGGACAATCTATGATAATAAAGTCATAGTTTTTTTCAATTTTTTCAACTTCTTTTTTTATAATATATTCTTTATTTTCAACACCAATTAATTCTATTTCCGCAGCTGATAAATCTATATTAGACGGAAGAACATCTAGATTTTCATATACTTCTTCACAGATGCATTCTTTAATACCAACATTTCCAATAATAAGATCATAAACGCTGTATTCAACTTCATTTTTATCTACACTTAATCCACTTGTCATATTTCCTTGTGGGTCCATGTCCAATGCAAGAACTTTTTTTCCCAAACTAGCAAGTGATGCAGATAAATTAATTGCTGTTGTTGTTTTCCCCACACCGCCTTTTTGATTGGCGATTGCTATAATTCTTCCCATTTTTATACTCCTTTCGTTGAATACTTTCCTATTATATCACTTTTTTTAATTTATATCTATTCTTTTATTTATCTTTCATACATATTATTAAAAATGTTTCACGTGAAACATTTTTAATCTATTTACTTTTTATATGTTTCACGTGAAACATTTAGAGGATGTAGCGAAAATTTATCTCGTTACATCCTCTTGAAACTCTTCTAATTTAACTTACTATATTAACTTATTGGTTCTTTTGACGGAAGTCCTGCTTTTCTTGGAAATTTTTTTCCAGTATTTTTTATTTTACTAATTTTAACGAATGAACGTCCAATCTCAGTTCCTGGCAACTCAAATTTAACGGTATCAACTAATTTTCCACCAAGTATTGAAATTGCTTTTTCCGATTGTTTTAATTCTTCGTCAATGCTTCCTGATTTATAAGGTATAAACATTCCACCTTTTTTTACATAAGGAATACAATATTCGCTTAAGGTGGAAAGGTTTGCCACTGCTCTGGAAACACAAAGATCAAACTTTTCTCTATATTCCTCATCTCTAGCATAATCCTCTGCTCTTCCATGCAATGTTACTACATTATCAAGTCCTAACTCCTCAATTACTGCATTTAAAAATTTAATTCTTTTATTCAAGGAATCTAACAAGACAATTTTCAAATTCGGAAACGCTATTTTTAATGGAATACCTGGAAATCCTGCACCTGTACCAATATCAATCACAGAATGAACTTTATTAATATCAATTGCTTTTACCAATGCAAGACTATCTGTAAAATGTTTTTCATTTACTTCGTCATACTCTGTGATCCCTGTAAGGTTCATTACTTTATTCCACTCAACAAGCAATTCATAATATTTATCAAATTGTTGTTTTTGTGTATCTGAAAGTTCAATATTTAAATTTTGGAGTTGTAATTCAAATTTATCAGACATTATTTATCTCCTTGTGTTGTTTTCTGTTAATTTTATATTTTATATTAAATAATCTTTCTTCTATCTTTTACTCTCAAGATACACTAGTAATACTGAAATATCTGCAGGAGATACACCAGAAATTCTAGATGCTTGTCCTATAGATGCTGGTCGGATTTCAGAAAGCTTTTGTTTCGCTTCTATACGCAAGCTTTGAATTTCATTGTAATCAATAAATTCTGGAATCATTTTCTTTTCTAACTTTTTGAATTGTTCTACTTGTCTTTCTTGTCTTTTGATATATCCTTCGTATTTTATATTAATATTTACTTGTTCCCTCACATCTGCAGGAAGTTCTTCTCTTCCCTTATCAATTGGCGCAAGCACTTCATAAGACAATTCTGGACGACGAATCAAATCTCCCAATGAAATTCCAGAAGTCAGTGGTGTACTATTATAGCATGCCAAAAGTTCTTGTACTTCTTTCGAAGTTCCAACATTTGTATGCTCTTCTCTTTCAATTTCTAATGCAATTAATCTCTCTTTTTCAAGTAATCTCTCATACCGTGCATCGTCAATCAATCCAATTTCATGCCCTAATTTGGTCAATCTTAAATCCGCATTATCTTGTCTTAGCAAAAGCCTATATTCTGCTCTAGAAGTCATCATTCGATATGGTTCATGACTTTCTTTTGTGACAAGATCATCTATAAGAACCCCAATATACCCTTGTGAACGATCAATAATAATTCCTTCTTTTCCTTGCAATTTTCTAGCCGCATTGATTCCTGCTATAAGACCTTGTGCTGCTGCTTCCTCATATCCGGAACTTCCATTGAACTGTCCACCACTAAATAATCCTTCGATTGTTTTAAATTCTAATGTACTTTTTAACTGTCTAGCATCAATACAATCATACTCGATTGCATAAGCATTTCTCACAATTTTTGCGTGTTCAAGTCCAGGAACCGAACGATACATGGCATATTGTACGTCCTCTGGAAGAGAACTTGACATTCCTCCTACATACATTTCATTTGTATCAAGTCCTTCTGGCTCAATAAAAACCTGATGACGATCTTTATCCGAAAATTTCACTACTTTATCTTCAATGGATGGACAATAACGAGGTCCTGTTCCCTCAATTTTTCCAGAATATAAAGGGGAACGATCCAAGTTGTTTTTTATAATTTCATGGGTTTTTGGATTGGTATAAGTCAACCAACATGAAACTTGATCGATTTGGACATCTTTCGGATTTGTAGTAAAAGAAAATGGAACAACGACCTCATCACCTTTTTGCTCTTCCATCTTATCAAAATTGATGCTACGCTTGTCTATTCTCGCAGGTGTACCTGTTTTAAAACGATACATTTTGATTCCAAGAGATTTTAAACTATCTGTAAGATGATTGGCTGCCTGTAATCCATTTGGCCCAGTATTCGAACTGACATCTCCATAAATACATCGTGCCTTTAAATAAGTTCCTGTACATAAAACAACTGCTCGACATGAATATATTGTTCCTGAATAAGACTTAACACCTGTAATTTTAGAATTCTCTGTAAGAATCTCTGTAACTTCCATCTGACGAATATCAAGATTCTCCTGATTCTCCAAAACTTTTCTCATTGTTCTTGTATAATTTGCTTTATCCGCTTGCGCTCTTAAAGAGTGTACTGCTGGTCCTTTGGATTGATTTAGCATTTTTGACTGGATAAACGTCTGATCAATCACTTTTCCCATTTCTCCACCGAGAGCATCTATTTCGCGTACCAAATGCCCTTTTGAACTGCCACCAATGTTTGGGTTACATGGCATCAATGCGATACTGTCTACACTAATTGTGAACAAAAGTGTACGAAAGCCAAGTCTTGCACATGCAAGCGCCGCTTCACAACCAGCATGACCAGCTCCTACAACTGCAATATCATATTCGTCACTATTTTCCCATACAGAATTTGCTGAATATTTCATTAACTAAATCTTCTCCTATCGTTTCTCCTGTTATACTTCCTAATGCTTCATATGCATCCAAAAGATCAATTGAAAAGAAATCTTCTGGCATATGCATATCAATGCTATCTATTACTTTTTTCAAACTATTATTTGCTTGTATTAAGGCCGATTTATGCCTAACGTTTGTAATATAAATTTCATCATTAAAAGATACTTCCCCATTTAAGAACATTTCTTGTAATGTATCTTCTAATCTATCAAGTCCGTGCTCTTCCTTTGCAGAAATATCAATCATCGGCAAGTTAGATGCTTGTTCTTTTTGTATTCCTGGTATCATTTGCAATGCTTCTCTTAAACATTCCTTTGAGGTTGCTGTTTGAAGATCTGATTTGTTTAAAAGAATAATTGCCTTACGCCCTTTCAATAATTCCATGATTTCTCTATCATTATCATCCAAAACTCGGGAAGAATCAACAACATATAAAATCAAATCTGCTTTATCCACATATTCTTTTGCTTTATCCACACCTATCTTTTCAATAATATCTTCTGTCTGACGGATTCCTGCCGTATCAATCATATTCAAAGTGAGACCTTTTAGATTAATTTGCTCTTCTAAAACATCTCTTGTTGTTCCTTCAATATCTGTAACGATTGCCCGTTCTTTTCCTGCTAAAACATTTAAAAGGGAAGACTTTCCAGCATTTGGTTTTCCAATAATTACCGTTTGAATGCCATCCTTTATAATACGCCCACTATCTGAAGATTGAATCAACCGTTCCATTTCTTTTGACAAGTCTTCAATCACATCACGAAGTTGCTCCGCATATCCTGTAAGATCTATATGTTCTGGATCATCTAACGCTGTTTCAATAAAAGCAGTATGATAAAGAATTGCTTCACGTATTGATGTAATCTTCTTTTTTACATTTCCCTTCAATTGACTAATTGAGCTTTGAAGAGCATACTCACTTTTTGAATAAATCACGTCAATTACTGCTTCTGCCTGAGATAAATCCATCTTTCCATTCAAAAAAGCTCGCTTTGTAAATTCTCCTGGTTCTGCCGGACTTGCTCCATATTTGATAACCGTTTCTAATACTCTTTTTACTACATACGTACCACCATGACAATTAATTTCTACGGTATCCTCTCCTGTAAATGTCCTCGGCCCTCTCATAAGCATTACAAGTACTTCATCAATAGTCTCTTGGCCATCAACAATATGTCCATAATGGATTGTATGAGTCGCTGCCTGTGAAAGAACTTCTTTCCCTTTATATATTTTATCGATAATGTGAAACGCCTCATCTCCACAGATTCTGACAATTCCAATTCCAGAGTTTGTCATTCCTGTAGAAATTGCTGCAATAGTTTCCTTTTTCATAATACCTCCCAGTTTCTGAAATAAAAAGACGCTTTACAACTTCACGAAAGCATCCGTGAAGCGCAAAACGTCCTCTTTCGCTTCGAAACCTATTTCTTTAATGTAATTACAACTTTTCTATAAGGTTCTTCTCCCTCGCTATGAGTTGTTACATATGAATCAGCTTGAAGTGCTGCATGAATAATTCTTCTTTCATATGGATTCATTGGTTCTAGTGAAACTGGTTTTCTAGATCTTTTTACTTTGTATGCAATATTCTTCGCTAAATTTTTTAACGTTTCTTCTCTTCTTGCACGATAATTTTCTGTATCTAGTTTCACTCGAACATAACCATCTTGGTGTTTATTTGCTACTCTATTTGTTAAATACTGAAGAGAGTCTAATGTTTGTCCTCGCTTTCCGATGAGAATCCCCATATTCTTTCCCTTCATGTCTACACATAAAGCACCATCAGAATCAACGCTTGTTGTAAGTTCAACTTCCATTCCCATTGCATTTAATGTATCTTTTAAAAATATTTCCACCGCATGTTTTGTTTCTTCTTTTACTTCTGCAAGTTCACATTCATGTTTTACAACCTCTGTTGGTGCTATTTCTACATCTTTTGAATTCACTTCTGTCTGAGTGTTTTCTTTATATGCAATTTTCTCTTCTTTATGTTTGGTTTCTTTTGGCTGAGATTTCTTTGCAGGTGCATCTTCCTGTACTGATACTGTTTTTTTTCTAGCTTCGATTACTGCCTGCTTTGCACCAATTCCTAAAAAACCAGCACTTCCTTTTTCAATGACATCATATTCTAAGTTGTCACTTGTAACACCTAATTGGATCAATGCCTCTGTAATTGCGTCATCAACTGTCTTTGCAGATACTCTGATACTACCATTCATTACAAAAATCCTGCCTTTCTATCTTTAATTCTTTTCCTTACTATTCTTCTTTTGCATCGTCTTGAGATACACCTTGGTTAAATCGACTTACCATATTTGCTTTTGCGGTAAGACTTCCTGGTTTTGCATTTTTTGCTTTTGCAGCTGCTTTCTCAAGCATTTCCTGTCTTTGTGCATCAGACATTTTTGATTTGCCATTTGGATTCACATTTCTTGTGCTTGTGGTAGCCATTCTGTTAATTTCTTGAGCAGAAGTTCCCTTCTTTTCTCGTTTTTTAGCTGCTTTTTCCTGATTTTCTTTAATCATTTCTTCCACCGGAATCTTATTCATATGTTTGTTAATGATAAGCTGTTGTACAGATCTTACTACCGCACTAGCCGACCAATAGATTCCAATACCAGCTGGAAGTGTAAAACACATAAATACAGAGAACAATGGCATTGTATAGTTCATTGTTTTCATTGAATTTGCCATTGGATTGCTAGAATCCATCTGTGCCTGTGGCATTAATTTCACACTTAAGAACTGTGTAGCACCAGCTAATACAGGAATAATAACTGCAAGTATGATTCCTAAAATAGAAAATGATGTAATTGCTGCTGTCAACATTGTAAATGGAGATTCCGCAATATTAATTCCTAGGAACATATTCATATGCCCAATGCTATTGGATGTAGATTCAATTACATCTTTTAAATGAGGCATCTTGTCTACTAAAGTTGTCCATGTAGAATCTTGAAATTTATACAATACATTTACAAGTGTATCTGGTTGTGTATAATCATAAATCTTTGGATTCATCATAATTGGTTTTGCAGAACCAATTGTTTCCATAATTTTTTGAAAGCCATCGGTTGCTATAATATTATTCACAAGTGGCATATAGGTATCTCTTACTCCTGTTACGTAAGAAGGGATACTTTGAATCACTGGATACAATGCAAAAAGCACCGGCATCTGAATCAACATCGGTAAACACCCTCCTGTCGGAGATGTCCCATATTTTTGATATACCATTTGTAACTCTTCCTGTTGTTTTAACATGGAAGCCTGATCTCTTCTATTTGCGTATTTCTTCTGAATTTTCATAATTTCAGGTTGCATAACGCTAGACATTTTAGACCATTTCTGCTGTTTAATTGTAAGCGGAATCATCAAAGTATATACAATGATCGTAAAAATAATAATACAAATACCAATGTTTTGGATTCCAAATACCCCATCCATCACATTGTAGATTCCATTCATCACTTTTCCTAACAGCCAAGAAATCTGATGAATAATCGGCCAGTCAGCCATACCGACTGCTAAAATTCCATACATTTTTTATCCTCCTTAAGGTACCGGATCGTATCCGCCTTTTGCGAAGGGATTACATCGCAGAATTCTCCACATTGTTAGGAATCCGCCTTTGATTGCTCCATATTTTTGAATGGCTTCAATCCCATATTGAGAACATGTTGGTGTATAAATGCAGTGGTACGTTCTTTTCAAACCAGATAAATATTTCTGATAAAAACGAATCAACCATATCATTACATGTTTCATCTGCATCCCTCCTTTTTGCCTTTTTAGACATGACTTAAAATAAGTCTTTATTGATATATCTCATGAAGCTTACCCAAGTGGATGAGTGCACTCTGTAATTGATGATAATTTTTATCTTTTGCACTCACTCTCGCAATAATTATAATATCAAATCCACATTGGAATTCTGCCTCTAAAATGCGATAGTTTTCTCTAATCAGTCTAGTAATATGATGTCTTACTACACTATTTCCCACTTTTTTACTAACTGAAATCCCTACCCTGTTTCTTCCTAGTTCATTTTCTTTTACATACATAACTAAGTACTTATTCGCATAAGATTTCCCATTTTTGTATACAAACTGAAAATCTTTATTCTTTTTTAAAGACTCTGAAAACTTCATTATAACAATTCCTCTCCTATTCCCAAAAATAAATAGAAGAAAAGGCCACATAGATGCGGCCTAAGCTGATAAAACTTTTCTTCCTTTTGCTCTTCTTGCAGCTAAAACTTTTCTTCCACCTGGAGTACTCATTCTTGCTCTGAAACCATGAACTTTTGATCTCTGTCTTTTTTTAGGCTGAAATGTCATTTTCATTATCCATACACCTCCCTTTGATCTAAGATACTTATTATAAAGTATTTACAATAATTCTTATTGATGGTCTTATACCTATATTGATAGAAAGACACTACGTTTCATTATATTCAAAAAAGATATTGAAGTCAAGCAGTTCCTCACATTTTTACGATGTTTTTTAAGTAATAAACAAATTCTTTAAAAAAACCTAGTTTATCCACAAAATGTGAATAAATATTTTTATTATGTGGATAACCTGTTGATAACCACTGTATAACTATGGAAGTTAATGTTAATTATTCACATAAAAGTGCCGATAGCCCCCATTTTTCACCTGTTGATAATGTTGATAAAGTTATAAACCTATTTTTGATTGCTTATACACGAGATTTGATGTAAAATGTAGGAGAGATATTGTACCCTAATATCTCTATATTACGTTGATTAGGAGTTAGATTGATGAACATTGTAGAAGAGAAGTGGAATCAGATCCTGGACAAGATGAAGTTAGAATACTGCTCGTCCAATATCGCATACAATACATGGATCCATCCACTTACCATTTATGAAGTTACCGATGATACGGTATACATACTTGTTAAATTAAAAGCAAGTTTGGAGCATATTGAAGAAAAATATATGCTTCCTTTTAGAGTATGCATAGCAGAAGTAACAGGAAAAGAATATGAAGTTTCCTTTGTTACAGAAGATAATATTGTAATTCAAGAAAAAAAAGAAACAATTAACAAAAAAACAAAATCAAATGCTCTATTTGCGGATGCAAATTTAAATCCGAAATATACATTTGATACTTTTGTTGTAGGTAATAATAATAATTTTGCACATGCTGCTTCCCTTGCTGTTGCAGAATCTCCTGGTGAAATTTATAATCCACTTTTCATCTATGGAGGTGTTGGACTTGGAAAAACGCACCTTATGCATTCCGTTGCCCACTTTATTCTTGAGAAAGATCCTTCAAAAAAGGTACTTTATGTTACAAGTGAAACTTTTACGAATGAATTGATCGATGCATTGAAAGTTGGTAAAACAGGGAATGAATTAGCAATGACCACATTCCGTGAAAAGTATCGTAATATTGATGTCCTTCTTATTGATGATATCCAATTTATTATAGGAAAAGAAAGTACGCAGGAAGAATTTTTCCATACATTTAATCATCTTCATGTTTCAGGAAAACAGATTATTATCTCTAGCGATAAACCACCAAAAGATATTGAAACTCTAGAAGCTAGACTCCGTACGCGTTTTGAATGGGGTCTTATTGCTGATATCTCTTCTCCTGATTATGAGACAAGAATGGCAATCTTAAAGAAAAAAGAAGAACTAGATGGATTAGAAAAGTATCATATTCCTGATGAAGTTCTTCAATACATTGCAAATAACATCAAATCTAATATCCGTGAACTTGAAGGTTCCCTTAACAAATTGATTGCTTTATCAAATTTGGAAAAGAAACCTATAGATATCGCACTTGCTGCAGAAGCTTTAAAAGATATGATTTCTCCTGATAATACAAGAGAAATTACACCAGAACTTATTATGGACGTTGTTTCCGAGCACTTTAATATTCCTGTTGCTGAATTAAAAGGTAAGAAACGAAATGTAGAAATTGTTCTTCCACGTCAAATTGTCATGTACCTTTGTCGTACTATGACTGACACTGCCTTAAAAACAATCGGTATTATTCTTGGAGGCAAAGATCATGCTTCTGTAAGTCATGGTGTTAAAAAAATAGAACATGACATGGAAGTAAATGAAGCATTGAACAACACTGTTAACATAATTAAGAAGAAAATCAACCCTATTTAGTGGATAAATCTATTTGTTTTTCCTTATTTATCCACACGCTTAAATAAGAACTTTATACTTAAATTTCTTGTAAAATGCCTATTTTAAAGGCTTTGCAGGTTTTTTTAAGTGCATTTTTATTATGTGAATAACCTTTGGATAACCATGTGGAAACACTGTGAATTGAAGGTGGATTAAAATTTTTCGAAATGAAAGGCTCATTTTTATCCCCTTTTTTTCCCAACACCTTCCCCTCGATTTCAACATAGTTATCAATACCGACAAAGCCTTAATTTTCAAGGGCTAGAAGGACTTATCAACTTATCCACAGCCCCTACGGCGGATACGGCGGAAAACTCTCTCTTAAAAATTAATCTTTTCCACCGAAAAAAAGATATTCACATTCCAGACTGAAAGGAGTTTAATGACACATGAAAATAATCTGTTCAAAATCAGATCTCGTAAAAGGAGTTAGCATTGTCTCTAAAGCAGTTCCTTCAAAAACAACGATGCCTATACTTGAATGTATTCTAGTTGATGCATCTACTGACTTTATTA
Source organism: Ruminococcus sp. (assembly GCA_029256845.1). Classification (GTDB taxonomy): domain Bacteria; phylum Bacillota; class Clostridia; order Lachnospirales; family Lachnospiraceae; genus JAHHTM01. The sequence goes on from JARIEI010000152.1 coordinate 14,361, forward strand.
AGTTTACTGCTAACGATATGGAACTTGGCATTGAGACAACTCTTAATGGTGAGATTATAGAACGAGGCATTATTGCCTTAAATGCAAAAATCTTTTCAGAGATTGTAAGAAAACTTCCCGATAACGAAGTAATCATTGAAACAACCCCTGATAACCAAACAATCATCACATGTGAGAAATCTAAATTTAATATTGCTTCGCAATCAGGAGAAGATTTTTCATATCTTCCGGTTGTAGAAAAAGATGATTTTATAACTGTCTCAGAATTCACCTTGAAAGAAGTGATTCGTCAGACAATTTTTTCTATTGCGGATAAAGATACAAATGCAATGATGACAGGAGAACTTTTTGAAATTAAGGATAATATGCTTAAAGTGGTGTCTCTAGACGGACATCGAATTTCTATTCGTAAAATTGAATTAAAAAATAATTATCCAGAAAAGAAAGTTATTGTACCAGGAAAGACGCTACAAGAAATTAGTAAAATTATTGGAGGAGAAGCAGAGTCTGAAGTAGATATTTCATTCACAAGAAATCATATTGTTTTTGAATTTGATAAAACAGTTGTTGTTTCTCGTTTGATTGAAGGCGATTATTTTAGAATTGATCAAATGCTTTCCAGTGATTATGAAACAAAAGTATCCATTAACAAAAAAGAGCTTTTGGATTGTATCGATCGCGCAACTTTGTTGATCAAAGAAGGAGACAAAAAACCTGTGATTATAGACATTCAAGATGAGTCTATTAAATTAAAAATTAAAACTCAAGTTGGTTCAATGGATGCAGAAATTCCGTGTACCAAAGAGGGAAAAGATCTTCTCATTGGATTTAATCCAAGATTTTTGATCGATGCATTACGAGTAATTGATGATGAAGAAGTAAATTTATATTTTATGAATGCGAAAGCACCATGTTTTATCAAAGATGACAATCAAAGCTATATCTATCTCATTCTTCCAGTTAATTTTAATGCAATTGCTTAAGGAGGAAAAAAATGGAAATAATAAAATTAAGACAAACAGATGAATTTATTAAATTAGGACAGGCTTTGAAATTGGCAGGATTTGTAGAATCAGGGGTGATGGCAAAAGATGTGATTCAAGATGGTATGGTTTCTGTCAATGGTGAAATTGATACACGAAGAGGACGTAAATTGTACGCTGGAGACTTGGTACAATTTGAAGGTCAGGAAATAAAAATTGAAAAATAGTCTGAAAACGTGTAGAATAGTTAAGGATTGAGGTAACATTTACTATGGTGATTAAGTCTTTAAAGTTAAAAAATTATAGAAATTATGAATTTCTGGATGTGACCTTTGATCCAAAGACGAATATTCTATACGGTGATAATGCACAAGGAAAGACCAATATTCTGGAAGCTTTATATTTGTCCGGAACGACAAAATCCCATAGGGGAACGAAAGATCGGGACATGATTCGTTTTTCTTGTGATGAGTCACATATCGAGACTGTGGTAGAAAAACATGGTGCACAGTTCCAAATAGATATGCATTTAAAGAAAAATAGTCCAAAAGGGATTGCAATCAATAAAATCCCAATTAGAAAGGCTGCAGATTTATTTGGAATGATCCACTTTGTTTTCTTCTCACCGGAAGATTTGAATATCATAAAAGATGGGCCATCTGGAAGAAGAAGGTTCGTGGATTTGGAATTGTCACAACTTGATAAAGTGTATCTTAGTAATTTATCAAATTATAATAGGGTCATTAACCAGAGAAATTCTCTTTTAAAGAATATTGGGAACCAAAGAGAACTGATAGAAACTCTGGATATATGGGACTTGCAACTTGCAGAGTATGGCAATAAAGTGATGGAGGCAAGAGAAAAATTTCTTACCAAAATCAATGCCATTATTTCAGATATTCACTACAAGCTTACAGGAGGAAAAGAGCGAATTTCTCTTACGTATGAAAAAAGTAATGGTTGTTTATCTTTAGAACAGGCATTGCAAAAAAATAGAGAGAGAGATATTCGGATGCGGAGTACTTCAGTTGGACCTCATAGGGATGACATTTGTTTTATGTCGGGTGCGCTGGATATTCGCAAATTTGGTTCTCAAGGCCAACAAAGAACAGCAGCTCTTTCGTTGAAACTTTCAGAGATTGAGCTTGTGAAAGAATTGATTCAGGATACGCCTGTGCTATTGCTAGATGATGTATTGTCGGAGTTAGACAAGCATAGACAGAACTATCTTTTGGATAGTATTCATGATATTCAAACAGTGATTACTTGTACCGGACTGGATGAGTTTGTGAATAATCGATTTTCAATCAACAAAATATTCCACGTAAAAAATGGACAGGTAGCAAAAGAAAATTAGGAGGTTTTTACATGGGTGCAACAGATACAGAATTTGATGCCGAGTATGGTGCGGATCAAATCCAAATATTAGAGGGGCTAGAAGCAGTCAGGAAAAGACCAGGTATGTACATCGGTAGCACATCATCCAGAGGTCTTCATCATTTGGTTTATGAAATCGTAGACAATGCAGTAGATGAGGCATTGGCCGGTTATTGTGATACAATCA
>JARIEI010000187.1 GCA_029256845.1 Ruminococcus sp.
AAATGGCTATGTGAAGCATTACTGAATCTTTTGGATAATGGAATTAAATATAGTCCAGAAGGATCCAGTATCGAAATTTCTCTCGAGAAGCGAAAATCTTTCCTTAGAATTGAAGTGAAAGATCAAGGAATTGGAATTCCGAAGGAGGAATACCACAAAGTGTTTGCACGTTTCTATCGAGGAGATTCTAAAGCGGTACAAAGCACGGAAGGCTCAGGAATCGGATTATACCTGGCGAGAAAGATTGTGGAGCAACATCATGGAATGCTATTTATTGATAAAACGTCTGGTCGAAGTCAAATAGGATCTAAATTTGTAATGCAAATACCGAAAGAGGAAAGTCTTACAGAAATGTAAGGCTTTTTCCTTTGTTTTGTAAGAAAAATGAAAGACAAAGACTTTACAATAGAGATATCAATAAAAGAAAAAGGAGAGATTGTAGTATGGATGCAATTTTAAAAACAGTTCATTTAAATAAAACATATGGAAAAAACGAGAATGAGGTACGGGCCTTACAAAATGCTAATTTGAAAATTAACAAAGGGGAATTTGTTACGATTGTGGGAAAATCTGGTTCTGGAAAAAGTACGCTTCTTCATCTTCTTGGAGGATTGGATACACCGACAGAAGGAAAAGTTTTGATCGGAAATAAAGACATTTTTTCCATGTCAGAAGATGAACGAGCTGTTTTTCGTAGAAGAAAAATCGGGTTTATTTTTCAGTCGTTTAATCTTATTTCTTCTTTGAATGTATGGGAAAATATTGTATTCCCGATGGGGTTAGATGGAAGAAAAATCGAGGAAGCGTATGTAAAAGAGATTGTGCGAACGCTTGAAATGGGAGATAAAATCAAAAATTTTCCAAATACATTGTCAGGTGGCCAACAACAAAGAGTTGCAATTGCAAGAGCATTGGCATCAAAACCAGATATTATTCTTGCAGATGAGCCTACTGGAAACCTAGATTCTAGAACGGGTGAGGAAGTGATTGGCCTTTTGAAGATGGCGGTGGAAAAATATGGACAGACTGTTGTGATGATTACACATGACGAAGATTTTGCACAAGTTGCAGATCGTGTACTTGTGATTGAAGATGGAAAGGTGGGAGAGTATTAATGAAAACACTTTCGAATCTTGCCAAAGCAAACAACCATAAAAATCCAACAAGAAGTATTTTGATTAAAATCGCAGTTATTTTGTCCTCTCTTTTATTAACAACCATTTCTATGTTTGCCTATTCACTTGTTGCGAATCAAAAGCAATCTGCGAAAGAGCTGTATGGATCTTATTATGGAATCTATAGTGGTTTAAATGATGAGCAGATAAAAGAAATCAATAAAATGGCAGAAATAGAGCATACGGGAAAAATGTCTCGTGCAGGGATTTTAGAAGGAGAATCGGACACCTCTGTCGCTTGGATGGATGAAGATGCGATATCTATGACAAATCTACATCAAAAACTATCATCCGGTCATTTCCCTAAAACGGAAGATGAAATCGTTATGCAAGAAGAATTATTAAATAAACTAGGCTATAAAAATGCAAAACTAGGAGATGAGATCGAAGTTTCATATAGAAAAAATAAAAAAGATCCGTTTCAGAAAGAAGTGTTTCAACTTTCTGGAATTTTAAAACCAATTGATACAACACTAGAAAATATTGATTATATCTCTTACGTTTCCCGCGAGTTTTACGAACAAAACTTTGCAGAAGAAGAACGGTTTTATCAAACATATTTTTCAATGGATCCAAATTTGAAATTAACAAGTGATACAGCAGAAGAGCTTGCAAAAGAGCTTGCGAAAAGATGTGGAATTGATCCGGAAAAGGTATCTATGAATCAATTTTATCTCTTTTGGACACTTGAACCGGATCTCTCTGTCGTAGTAGGCTGCGTAATGGTTGGAATCTTAGTTATTTTAGTTTCTGCTTTCATTATTTATAATATTTTCCAGGTTGGAATTCAGTGGAAAATCCAAGAATACGGAAAAATAAAAGCCCTTGGTGCCACAAGAAAGCAAATGAAACAACTGATTTTGAAAGAGGGGATGAGTCTTTCACTTCCAGTCATTCCCATAGGAATGATCTTAGGTGTCCTATTTAACTATTTCTTCATGAAATGGAGTTTAAAAACATTCGGAGGATTTAATAACATAAGTCAGAAGATTCCGTTTTCGATTATTACGGTGTTGATTTTAATCTTCTGTTATTTTATCTGCCTACTTACAGTAGTGATTGCTCTATTAAAACCTATGAAGATGGTAGCACAGGTGTCTCCGATTGAAGCGATGCGCTATCAGGAAAAAGATTCCAGTTTTAAAGGAATAGGAGCAGGATTTAAAGAAATGTCTGTATCAAAAATGATTCGGGCAAATATGAGAGGAACGAGGAAACGATCCGTTGGAATGATGATCATGTTAGGACTTTCCTGTACATTTTTTATCATTTTGGCTTCTTTACTTCAGAGTATGTCTCCCGAAGACGAGTCACGTCGTTGGCTTCCTTATGGGGATTTTGAAATCCAACTAGATTATTCCATGAATGAAGAAGTGTATGTTGAGAATAATTTAGATCATATCTTGCAGAACAATCCAATCAATGAAAATTTTATTCGACAGATAGAATCTTTCGATGGCGTTCAAAAAGTAAAAACACAAGAGATTTTTTGTGTCAAAGATGAAACAGGTATGCTTCAAAGTGTGGCAATTGTTGATAAAGATTTTTTAAACAAAGAGATTCAAAATAGAAGCAATTTTGGAAATTTTGACTATGACGAAACAGTAAAAAATGACTTTATAATTAGTGGATCTGGGAAGTTTTACAAAGATTATGGATATGAACTTGGTGATGAGTTCAGTATGCCGATTGTAGGAACGAAGGAAGAAACAATGTTACAAGGAACAGTTGCAGGTGCAGTGATGTCAAAAACAGACTGGATGATTGCAAAAGAAACCTATGAAAAATTGCATTTAGATCATAAGGACAATTTTGGAAGAGTTTGGATTTATGTAGAAAAAGGAAAAGAAGAGAAGGTAAAGAACGAACTGAGTCGATTGATTTCAGGAAAGAAACAATTAGAGTTAACGAGTCTAAGTTCCTTAATTGAGCAATATGAAAAACAGGTTCAATTTATGCAAATTTTAGGATATGGTTTGGTGTTCTTTATGGGGCTTATTACTTTCTTGAATCTGGCAAATAATAGTTTAATGAATATGATTACAAAAAAACGGGAATTAGGTGTTATGCAAGCATTGGGAATGACAAATCGTCAGCTTGCAAACATGCTTCAGGCAGAAAGTATGATCATCAGTGGAGGGAGTCTTTTAGTTTCCTTATTGATAGGGCTACCAGCTTCTTATCTTTGCTTTCTTTATGCCCGTGAAAAAGGAGTATTTGGTTTATTCCAATATCATTTACCGGTAGTTTCGGTAACAAGTTTAATCCTATGTGTGTTAGTGTTCCAGTGGGGACTATCTTATGTAATTAGCAAGAATGTAAAAAAAGAAAGCATTATTGAACGAATACGATATCA
>JARIEI010000058.1 GCA_029256845.1 Ruminococcus sp.
TTGCTTCCAATTGTTTTGGTATACGTCCAACCAAAACATGTCTTCCATTTGTGGAAGACGAAGTACACGTAGAAAGAACAATGTACCGATCTTCTGGTTGAAAAGACAATTCTCTAAAGTGTTGTGCGTTTGTTCGAATATAATTCAAATAATTAAGTCGCTCCCTTTCACCGTGCAGAGTCGTGTTATAAATTTGTTCATCATAGGCATCTACATGAAGAAATGAGAAAAATTCAATTGGATGCCATTGCCCTTTATAATATAATTTCCCAGACTTATGTTTTTCAAAATATGCCTGCTCTTGAAAATACTCCAACTCTCCGAACATGGCGTCTTTATCCATATGATGTCCATAGATAATATGATTCATATCTGAAAAATCTTTGTGATTTCGGCAATCCAAAAAGAGACTTCCTGACAAGGAAAATTCACCTTTTGCATCCATATTTCCATATTTTGAATTATTGCTTCCTTGTACAAGCGGATAATCAATATGGGTATTTTCTACTGTTAACCATCCAAACACTTCTGGATTTATTTGTCTTAATTTTTCAAATGCCAATTGTTCGCCTGGCCTATAAGTCTGATAGTTCTTCGATTCTGCTTGTTTATTTATTTGCGTAGAATCCCATAGTCCGTATCCACCATAAAAGCTAAGAAATGCGCAAAAACTAACGATAATTGCATTCACGAAATGATCAGCCATCCAAATTATTTTTCTTAGCATAAGGTCATCTTCTAGATGTTCTTTGTTTTTTGATCACTGCTAATGCAACGAATGCTCCAATCGCAACTCCAATGACAACGATAAATGGAAGATTGTTCATGATTACTCCTGTAATTGGAACATCTTTATATGTATTCGTAAACGTTACCTTATTTTCGTTTTCTCCAACTAAGTTGTTCGATTTCCCTTCTTGGGCAGATGTAAGCCCCTCTGCATCCTGAGATGCTTTCTTTTGAACCGTTGCTACTGCATTTTCAATTACATTTACACTTGGTGTATAACCATCAACTGCGCCAATCTCTTCCACCACATATCTTGTACCTACTGGTAAATCTTTAAATATAAGTTTCTGTCCATCACACAGTTTAAATTCTGTTGGCTTTCCCGCTGTACAAGACACAAATTGATCTCCAATCACGCCTTGGAATTCCGTTTGTTCTGACATTGGGGATTTTTCAAATGTAATTTTAAAATGGAATGGCTTCGTTTGATCTGCGTATGCACCTTCTGTCTTTTTCACAATTTCTAACCCACCATTTTTTGTATAAGTATTGGTAAATAAAACTTCATCTGTTTTTTGAGTACCACCTATGGCTATAATTGCAGTGATGGAAAGTTTATTAGGACTACTTGGATCATTTTGTACATAAACACGAAGGGGGTACTCCTCGTTTGAATAGGTAACGCCTTCTAAATTCCCTAACTTCTCTTTGACAACATATTCATATACACCTGCATGCGGAAATTCTCCAAATGATATAGATGTACTCTTACTTAATGTGTACTTTCCTTCTTTCAAACAATCCAAAGTTTTATCAGTCTGTGAATAAGTAACTGGATTAATTGTAACTTTTGGTGCGTCTGTTTGCATTGATTCTGCTACAAATGAAAAACTTATGTCCTGAGGAATGTCCAATCCTTCTGCCATTTCAAAATTTTTGGTAATGGGAACAACGTTTCCTACATTAACTGCTCGTAAAATATCTTCTCCTTTTGCAAACACACCTGTTTCCATACTAAATGTCATAATTCCGATTAATAATAATGCACTTATACTCTTTTTTTTCATTATCTTCTCCCTTTCTTTTTCTTAAAAGCTTCTCCGCCGAAGAATACTTATCAATACACCTTTTATTTCATCTTTTTTTACAACTCCATAAATGCGACTATCTTTTGCATTTGTGCGGTTATCGCCAAGAACAAAATATTCATCCTCTTTGAGCGTAATTGGAAAAGAAATCCCCTCAACATACGGCATTGTTTCTGTATAAATTTCATTTTCTTGCTGTAAATATCCATTTACTTTTAAGCCATCTTTCGTTATATCAACTTCATCTCCTGC